>JAONJW010000011.1 GCA_028377305.1 Prolixibacteraceae bacterium
AATCTAAGCCATTCTTTTTAATGTTGCATCAAAAAGCACCTCATGGAAAATGGGAATATGCAAAACGCCATAAAGATTATTTAGCCCATAAAGATATTCCTGAGCCAATGAGTCTATATAAAGATAAAAATCACGGCCCTCTTCACCATGTGAAATATGGCACGTCCATCTCTCTACGTAATCCTAGACGTAATATGGTAGATCAAACGGCTTCACCTAAATGGGCTACAGGTCAGCTAGACACAATTGGATTAAGTAATTCAGAAAAGACATCACGTGCTTACCAAAAATACTTAAAAGACTATTTACGATGTATTAAGGCAATAGATGAAAATGTAGGGCGAATACTTAACTATCTTGATGAAACAGGGTTGTCCAAAAATACTATTGTTATCTACACCTCAGACCAAGGTCAGTTTATAGGGGGACATGATTATTTTGATAAACGCTGGATGTATGAAGAGTCCTTACACATGCCTTTCTTAATTAGATATCCACAAAAGATTAAGGCAAGAACTACTAATGATAAAATATGTATTAATGCTGATTTTGCTCCCACCTTTCTTGATTATACAGGTATTTCAACTCCAGCATGGATGCAAGGTAAAAGTTTTAAACCACTACTTGAAGGTAAGAAGGTTGACAGTTGGAGAAAATCAATGTACTATCGATATTGGATGCACATGTCTGCACATGACAACCCTGCACATTATGGAGTTAGATCTGATCGATATAAACTCATATTTTTTTATGGTTTACCATTGGGAAAAAAAGGAGCTAAGAAACAAGCAACCATTCCACATTGGGAGTTCTATGACCTGAAAAAGGATCCTCATGAATTGAATAATCAATATGAAAATTCCAAATACAATATACAAATAACACAGATGAAAGAGGAATTAATACGCTTAAAAGAAAAATACAAAGATACCGACGATGTATATCCTGAATTAATGAAAATTAAAGCTAAATATTGGGTTCATTGATCCATCCACTATGTCAAATAAACGGAGGGACTTGTCTAAAACATGCAAGAATAGACAGGTTCCTCTTTGGGTAGATAGACAAAAACGTCCTAACATAAATACGATTAAACCTACGTTTTATTATTACCATTAAATATCTCTAGTTCCACCCCTTAATCAGATCAAAACGAATGCGTAGACCGGCCATTATCTGTAATTTGGCATTATACCCTGGTCTTGAGTTTGGAACAGAAGGATCTGGAGTTAATAATGAAATATTTCGATCCGAGGTAATAGATGTAGCCAAATGAAAACGGAGATTCCTTGATTTGATTGGATAATATTGTAGTGCCACAATAATTGAATGAATAGATATAAATTCTAGTGTCTCGGAAGTTCCATCCTCTAATGGTATTTTAAAACCATCACTGCCAAAATCTACCTGATTGTAAATATACTTAACATAAGGCCTAAAATGATCCCAACTATATTCTACTTTTATAGGAACACTAATATATTCACCTCCTCGATAGAAATTTGCCATATTCTTAACCATCGCAAAATCGGTATCAATTTTCAATCTCTGTAAATTCCATCTTACACCTAAATTTATACCATAAGGCATATCCATATCTCCAATCTTATCTGAGGTAGATAAACTCATATAAGTTTGAATTTTATTGTCAAACAGATGTCCCATCCAGTTTACATTATATGTAAATTGACTCTCATCCAAGTCATCATCAGCATTCACCACTTGAAATCCTATACGCTGCCTATCATTAGTAATATACTGAACATTAAAGCCTGTCTTAAAAACGCCAAAATTATTCCCAGCAACGCTATATACATAAACATCACTTCCATTATATAACTGTTCGACTGTACCAACACTCATTATGAAACGGCCAGCTTTAAACAACCAGTGCTCATTGCTTGTAAGGTAGTTTACACTTGCACATTGAATATTATCAAGGATGTTAGAACTATTAACTAAATTTGAATCGAATACAGTTCGGAAATGAATACTAATATTAGGATTTAAACTACCTCGGATCTGATAAATAAGGTTTGATATCTCAAATTTGTTGATATTCTTAAATTGATCTGAACTATTCTCATAATCAACATAACTATAATCTACCCGACCATCTAACGGCATAGTTAGACTCTCCTTAAATGTTGTAAAGCTAGACTTCCTCTGTGACTCTTGAGACGTCAATAATAAAGGAGTAAAAACGTATAGAATTAAGATGAATAAAGTTTTGTAATGCATAAAGCTAGGAATTAACTGTTATATCAACGGTGATCCTACCTTATATTTGGCAGCCACCTATAACTTAAACACTATTTATAGCTTATAAGTTCGACGAATAAATGTGACACTGAGATATAAAAAATGGTCTAACCATACAGCTTAACACCAGAGTATGAGACTACTCATAATTCATACTATAATCTTTAATTATGCACTTAATTACTTATTATTGTAAAATCTACTCTATTGTATTTTTATATATAACACCATCTTTCATTATCAACTGTAAATGTTTCTCTGGTTGACACACCACCTCAATATCCTCTAACGGATTTTGATCGTAAATAAGAATATCTGCCAAGGCACCTTTCTCGATAACACCTACTGTGCCATAAGGGTTTCTCTTCCCAGTAAGAGAAAGGATCTCTTTATTGATACCCGTTGCTTGTATCATAATCTCTGCAGGAGTAAACCACTCTGTTCTTAAAGACAGATCGTTTAGCTGCTGTTTTCTAAGCTCAATGCCCTCAAGAAGATCTGTGCCCCACCCAACTTTCACGTTATATTTCTTGATATATTTTATGATATTGATTATATTATGATCTGCATGAACAGACTTCTCATATCGAGGATCACTCTTATCGAAGGCTGTAGCCCCTTGCTTTCCAATAAGAAACTGTATCGAAACATACACATCCTTTTCTGCCATTAACTTGAAACACTCCTCATCTGCTAAAGATGCATGCTCAATGGTTTTAACCCCTGCTTTGATTGCTCTCTTAATCCCCTCTGCACTATGAGCATGAACCATAACATACGTCCCATAATCAGCGGCAACATTTACAGCTGCTGTAATCTCCTCTTCTGTAAATTCCATCACATAAAGAGGATCTGAGAAAGAGGAAACACCTCCAGTGACGCAAAGCTTAATCTGAGAAGCACCTTGAAATAGATTATTCCTAACCGCTTGGATCATCTGATCCTTACCATTCACAAGTAACCCGACTCCCATTCTTTCTACAGGTGATATCGGCCCACCCCACTCCTTTGGAAGAAATTAACATTTCTAAAATCGACATGTCCTGAGTACTGCCCAATAAGCGCTTGAGAAGGATAGATACGTGGACCCGTAACATAACCCTCATCTATTGCTCGTTTTAATCCAGCACAATTTCCTCCTGCATCTCTAATAGTAGTCACCCCTCTCATCAACATCTGTCCACACTCCCAAGTCGCAATAGAAGTTAAATATTGTGCAGGACAGTTAATAAGTTCCATAAGATTCAAAGGCAACTGGCTATGCCAATGATTATCAATAAGACCTGGAGTCATATACTTACCTTTCCCTTCAATAGTAATTCCTTCTTGTACTTTAAGGTTTTTTCCAATTTTTGCAATTCTATTTCCAACAATCAACACATCAATATTGTTTCTAATCTTTCCGCTAGAGCCATCAAAAAGATTAATATCTTTTATAATAATGGTCACCTTTTCCCCTCCACTCTTTTTTACACCATAAGAATTACCTCCCATTAAAAGAGAAGCGAAAAAGAGCATCATCATTAATTCACCTAAAGTTCTCATAATCTATCTTTTATTTCCACCCTTTCACTAGATCAAATCCTATTCTGATTCCTGCCAGAACTTGCAACTTTGCATTATAATGTTGACGTGTGCTAGACATAGATGCACCTGGAGTAATAATTGAGATATCACCGTCAGTAGAATAGTCTCCAGTAAGGTAGAATCGTATATTCTTATCTTCAAATGGGTAATATTGAAGCGCAAGTTCCAACGTATGAATGGAGGCATCATAAATCATCTCTGTCGTTCCATTCTCCATGGGGATCTCATACCCCTCTCCCTCAAAATCCACTTGATTATAAATGTATTTAATATAGGGGCTAAAATATTTCCAAGCGTACCCTATTTTTATGGGTATACTTGTATAATCAGCATCGGGATAAAAGTTAACCATATTCTTTACCCGAGCATAATCGGTATCTAAATGTAGTGAACCAAAATTCCAACGTAATCCTAAATTTATTGAATAAGGAAGATCTTCATCCTCTGTTCGATCCTTACTCGTAACACTCATATATGTCTTTACTTTATCTTTAATAATATGACCATACCAGTAGAGGTTATATTCCAAATCCTGCACCTCATCCTCATTATCTGCATTCATCATTTGAAATCCAAAGCGTTGTAACCCTACAGAACTATATTGGATTGTTATCCCCGTTTTATATACAGCAAGATTATTTTCAATGACACTATATGCATATACATCTGCTGGATTGTAACTCTGTTCAACCGTACCCACTTTCATCATAAAACGACCAGCACTAAAGAACCATCGACTATTATCAGATTTATAAGTCAGATTTGCATATTGAATTCGATCTAGTATACTATTAGCATTTATATTATTCGAGTTGAAGCCAGTCTTAAAATTAAAGCCAATATTATGGGTTAACATTCCCTTTATTTGGAAGTAAAAGTCGGAGAATTGGAATTTATGAACAGATTCATATGTTGCATACTGATTTTCATAATCTAAATAACTGAATTCAGCCCTTCCATCAACTGGCATACTCAAATTCTGTACAAAAAAACTTTTGTGAGTCCGCTCTTGTTTGTCTTGGGAAAAAAGAGAAGAAGAAAAAAAGAGAGAAGATATTAATATTACGATCAACCGCCCCATATCTATATTGATTTGAAGTAACAAATACAACTTCGATCATTTAATAACAAATACGAATCTGAAGTCATAATACAAACAGGTTCAAAAGATATAAGTTCAATTAATTCCCTCTTAAAAGACTCTCGTTTGTAATTAGATGATTGAGCCTAAAACTCTTGAAGATCACTGTGAAATGAAAGAATTCAAACCATTAACTGATATGAAAACAATGGAAGTAAGAATAAAAGTAAATTGGGATATATGGATCTCAAATCAAATCCATAAATATGAAGGGAATAGTCCAATTTATCAAACATATATGATATGATTTCAACCTCACTAGATTTAAATTGTTGAAGTTAAAGGGAGAGTAAACATCACTAATATATCATGTAATACGTAAGAAATACGAGTAATATCTCAATAAAAACCAAAGAAGATATAACAAAAGGTCAAACCAATTAAACAAGCATTAGATTGTCTCTTCAAGACAAAGAGACAATCTAATTATAACAATTTACCACTGAAGCATTTGTTCAAACTTCTTCTTATTTTGACTATAAATAATACGAGAAGCTCTTCCAAGATCATCTTGGTACTTCATCATCACATCTAATGCCAAAGCAAAAAATTCATTATCTAAATGTAACTTCTTTAATATTTTCACCTCTTTCGGATGCTCTGCACACCACTTTTTTGTTGCATAGATGTTGATGTCAACTCTTTCTGAGGCATTCATGGTTGGTCGATCTACCATATTAAGATCCATCAACCCAAACATCAAGCTAGGATACCAACCCGAAGCGAGGAAACCTTTCTTTTGTTTGTACAAGCGAAGCATATCACTCATCAACTCTTTCTCACTACATAACTTAATGGTCATTGGAAGTTCATAAGTCTTAATAATCTGCTCTGTCTCCATACGAATCCCATATAATCTCTTCAGAATAAAGATAGTATCCACAAAATTATTCTTGTTTTTTTTCACATCCTTAACACTTAAAGACCCCGTATACTCAGGAACAACAAAGCCTTCTCTCGCATTTGTTGAAATAGATGAGATGTATTGAATCTCTGGATGCTCCTTTGCAATCTCGGGTTTATTGTGGTATTCCCACACCATCATTGTAACATCGGCCTTATCTTCGAGCAAAGCAGAGATCGTACTTTTTTCCATCTTAAAGTTCCAATTTATTCCATGATCTTGCAACTCAAGATTCATCACATTTGAAAAAACAATTGCATCCATAAAATTGGAAACAGCTACACGAGTCTCATCAGATCCCTTTGAAGCAATAAGCACTTCTTTACCCTTCGTCTCTTTCACACTCGTAGTCTTATTGTTGACTGTTTTCACCTCTTGTGTTTTCTTCCCATTTTGACAGGAAAAACACAATAATCCCACCAATAGAGTAAATCCATAAAAAAAAACTTTCATGTCCAAATCACGTTTAATCATTAATTATATTCAATCCAAAACAAAGATAGAGGTCTATAATCAAAAAAACACTAAATTAAATCGTATTTTTTAACACAATCAATTTAAGTTAAAATTACCGTATCTAGACAAACAATACAGATTAGCCTATACACTTAAGTTCAAGAAACTTTATGGCAATAAAAAAGACTGTCAATGAAAGACAGCCTTTGTAATATCTCTAAAACAATATTAAAACTAGTTCGAAAGAATCTTTACTAAGTCTAATTGCTGTTTTTCTACTACTTTTTGGTTCTTAATAGCTTTTGTAAATGGAACATGTACTATCTCGCCATTTTCAATTCCAATCATAATACTCTTTTGGTCATCCATTAATGCCTCCACAGCTCCTGCACCTAATCGGCTAGCCAAGATTCTATCAGAAGCAGAAGGTGTACCTCCACGTTGAATGTGTCCTAGTATCGTTACCCTAACATCATATTCAGGAAAATCCTTTTCTACTCTCTTTGCCCAGTTAAATGCACCACCTTCTTGCTCTCCTTCAGCAACAAGGACAATCGAACTGTTTTTCGATTTTCGATAGCCATTTGCTAGGTATGATTTTAAGTCTTCATAACTTGTAGGAACTTCTGGAATTAATACAGCTTCTGACCCTGCTGCGATACCTCCGTTCAAAGCTAAGAATCCAGCATCACGACCCATTACTTCTATGAAGAACAGACGTTCATGTGCAGTCGCTGTATCCTTTATTTTATCGACACACTCAACAATAGTATTCAGTGCAGTATCATATCCAATAGTAAAATCAGTTCCATACAAGTCATTATCGATAGTTCCCGGAATACCAACCACTGGAAAGTTAAACTCTTTCGCAAATAGACCAGCCCCAGTGAAAGTACCATCACCACCAATAACAACCAAAGCATCTATTTTTGCTTCCACAATGTTATCATACGCTTGCTTACGTCCTTCTGGAGTCTTAAATTCCAAACAACGTGCAGATTTTAGAATCGTTCCTCCTTGCTGAAGTATATTACTAACATCCTTAGATTCCATCTTCTTAAAAACTTTGTTTATAAGACCTTTATATCCATGAGATATTCCTATTACTTCTAAACCTCTAAATCTTGCAGCTCGCGTAACGGCACGAATTGCTCCGTTCATTCCCGGTGCATCTCCCCCTGATGTTAGAAGGCCAATTCTCTTAATGGTTGTATTTCCTAATTCCACCATGATCTATTTCGCTTATTCTTTATTATTATTCTGAATCCTAAAAACTTTCCTAAGACAATATTACTTGCAATCGATTGAAAAGACAAGAAATTTAGGTTAAATAAATAGGATCATATTATTACGAATCAAAAATCTCGTGCAGTTTCTGTGCAACCAAATCCATCAAATGTCTTGGTGTTGAAGTCGCGCCACAGATCCCTACCCTACTGTTTCTGTGGAACAAAGATAGGTCCAATTGGTTCGGATTAGAAATAAAAAACGCATTCTCATTGTTCTCTTTACATATGTTGTATAACACCTTTGCATTAGAGCTTTTCTCACCTCCAACAAACACGATAATATCATATTTCTTTGAGAACTCACGTAGTTTAGGAATACGATTAGCAACTTGCCTACAAATGGTATCATGAGATATCAGCTTTTCAGTTCCGATTTTGCCTTTAATATTTTCTATCAAAGAGTGATAGCCATCCAAAGATTTTGTAGTTTGTGAAAATAGAAGAGTCTTTTTGGTGCTATCGATATTATGAATATCATCAGGACCTTCAATAACAATAGCCTTACCGTCCGTTTGACCTACCAAACCATTTACCTCAGCATGCCCTTTCTTCCCAAATATTACCAGCTGTCCATTCTCTTGGGTTACCCCATCGTAACCATCTTTGACTTTCTTCTGTAAACGTAAGACCACAGGACAGGTAGCATCAATTAGCTTGATGTTATTCTCTTCTGCATATACATAAGTCTCTGGTGGTTCACCATGTGCACGAAGTAAAACGGTACAATTGCTCATGGTAAAATACTCCTTACGGCTTACAGTTTTAAGCCCTAATGTAGCTAATCGATCAACCTCATAGCTATTATGAACAATATCTCCCAAACAATAAAGCTCGTCTTCTAATTCTAGTATATCTTCTGCCTTTTTGATCGCCTTGATTACACCGAAACAAAAACCAGAATTATCATCTATCTCTATGATCATAACGTATTCGGATTCTAAAAAATTAAAATAATAGCAATTCTATTTTCGAACAAAAGAACTTTAGTGAATCAATCAGTCGCCTACAAACAGATAACTAAAATGTATAGGAAGCTTCTTCGTATTTTTTAAAACAAAGTATCAATCAAATATCACAAAAATTCGAATATAGTATTGATAAACAGAAAATCACAATAGGAAAAATATTCATATTGTGATTTTACAATTTTACAAAATGAAGAGATCAAATACAAGATCTACACATCCTTTTCTTCCTTTTTTTCTTTAATCCACTCCATAACTAATGCAGTTTGTTCCGCTGGAGTAAGACGACTATTATCTAAAACGACAGCATCAGCAGCTTTTGTTAAAGGACTCTCTTCTCTATTTTGATCAATATAGTCGCGTTTCTCGACATTGGCAAGAATATCTTCGATGGTCACACTATCTCCTTTTGCAGTCAACTCATCATAACGACGTTTCGCTCGAATCATTGGATCGGCTGTCATAAAGATCTTCAGGTCGGCATGAGGGAAAACAACTGTTCCGATATCTCTACCATCCATGACCACTCCACCATCATTACCAAACTCTTGTTGTAATTTAACTAGATGACGTCTTACCTCACCAATCGCAGCAATAACACTAACATTATTGGATACCTCCAACTGACGAATCTCTGTTTCAATATTCTCTCCATTTAGAAATGTAACATTCGTTTGATTTTCTTCATTATATTGAAAAGAGATATGAATATCGTTTAACGCATCGATCAACAATGGAGTCTCAACTTCATCCTCATTGATCCAGTTTTTACGAAGTGCGTATAAAGTAACCGCACGATACATTGCACCAGTATCCACATATATATAGCTCATTATCTTCGCTATATCCTTAGCCATAGTGCTCTTTCCACATGATGAAAATCCATCAATTGCAATAACCAACTTTGTCTGTTTGCCTTTCATAGGTAGATATAAAATAATTTAAACGATCGCAAAGATACGTTTTTTTATGCTTTTTAAACCTTCAGATAAATCGTTTCTACAACTTTAATTGAAATCCAAAACTATGTTGTGAAGTGCTTTGGTGTATAGGATTCAAGGCATAAGCAATTTGAATTTTTGAGGTGTCAATCTGGAAGCCAAACGACATTCCCGAAGCCCCTTTACTTGTAGATACCCCTACCGTTTCTCTGACCATATTGTTATACCCCCCAATCAAACAGAAATGAGAGCTCAGTCTCAAACGTGTCCCAAAGTTAATATGATTGAACCAATTGCTATAATCTTCATTCTCTTCCCCTGAAAATTCCTTATTCGCACGACTCCAATCATTAAGATGATGTCCTGTTAAATAGAAAGTAAAAGGTGCATGTTCCAAAGATTTAACCAAACTAAATCCAAGATCTAAAGGTAATGTTCCTCTAGAGTCATTCAATCCATTGATGGAAACGCCAATATTCCTTGCCACCAATGCAGCAGAGAAGTTGTTAACCTTATAGCTTACAGAGACATTAAAATAGAGGGCAAAAGCATTATATGTATCCATTTTAGAGAAAAGCTCATTGAGAGAGACTCCTGCACTCCATTTATTACTCAACTTCTTCGAATATTGAATCGATAAATTATACGACGCAGCGCTATACTCTCCTAGATAGGTATTCTCCTCGTCTCGTCTATCAAAAGTACCATAATTTATTGTTTGGAAGTTCACAGAAAAAACATCGGTTCTTCTCCATGCCCACGCGCCACTCAAAGAGACATGTTTGGTTCCCTCAAATAGGGACGAATAAGCTGTTTCGATCTTTTTATGATAGGAGGAATCTAATTCACTAGGAGCAAATTGTACCACTCCAAAGTTTGTCTCGACATCACTATATAACACACCTCCTAAAGCCTTAGTAGAAGGATTTATGGATGCATCTAACAGTGGATACATTTGATAGGATGCGTCTTGGGCATTTACATTAGGAAAGAGTAGCAATACTCCAAAACAAGATAATAATAGTTTCTTTAGCATGAATCAAATACTTACGGGTAACCCTTTCAGAAAAAACGAATATGAATCTTTATTATTGTTTATTACCACTCCATTTTAAGCATCGTCTCTGTAATCATATATACGATGGGGCAGTAAGACCTATTTTTCTCAGTTAAATTCAAAATCTGATGCATTTTAGTTCTATCCGTATGGGGATATTCTCGACAAGCCTTTGGTCGACTCTCATAACACATACAGTATAGATCATTCCCTAAGAATGGACAAGGTTGGGTTTTGAAAACAAAATCACTATCTGAATCCATCTCCAAATACTCATCAATAAACTTGGACGATTTCATTCTAAAATGCTTACTTAAGCGATCAATATCCTTCTCAAGTACAATTGGACTAATGCTGCTACAACAATTCCCACAATCTAAACAGTCATAGCTTTTAAAAGCCTCTTCGTGAAGTTGATGAATTATAGCATCCAAATTTTTGGGCTTCTTCTTCTTTAACTTCTTAAACAAATCCTTCACTTGTTGTCTATTCTGCTTAGATAACTCTACTATTGTGACTGGGGTTATTCCCGTAAAATCCATTCCGTATATTTTTAGTCCGACAAAGATAACCGTTTCATGAAAAAATTTTTATTGATAGGAATAAAAGTGCCTCAACAATATTGCATATCAATCCTCAAGTAATTTTGAGGTCACCTATCATTAGGATACCGTTCTAGTCCTAATTTTGCGACTACAAAAATCGTTATGACACTCTCGTAAAACAGATAACAGAGGATTGATAGAGGAATAACCCGTGTTTGACTCTGACGTTATTCGAAGCTCCATCGTAATTCATTCGAAGTTCAGTCATCAAAAAGTATAAATTGATGACTGAACTTCGAATGTTTTTCAATCTATATACCAATGATTGCAGGATAAAACCCGAGTGATTCCACTAGTTGGTCCTGAAGAAGCCATCTCTGTAAGAGAGTACTTTAGCTCTTTCTAAGAATTTTATCCATAATAAAAGTCCTTGCCTCACATAAAATATCCCTATACATCAATCATTCCATAAAAGACTTTAAGATCCATTATTAATAAATATAATTTAAACTTTATTATTTATTTTGTTACTTTTGCAACCAACGCAACACCACCACATTATTTCACTTTATATTTAGATCAGAAAAGTTATCACTTATGAACAGTTTTATGTCAAGTGGTTATCGGGCTGTATTTACCCCTACTCCCCAAAGGATTCTTATTAGTTACTATCTCGGTTCATCAAGCCATGATAGCACTCCTGCTTTATATGGAGAGATCAAAGAAATTTCCAACCTAATATCCCCGTCTTTCTTTCAATGTTCTCTTACATCCGTGAATAATGAGGAGATCCTAAGAATTCATTCACACTCAAATCTGTTTACCTATAAATGGGAGCTTTATGATAAGAATAACACACTAATTGGAACCGTATTAATCAATCGAAATAACACTTCTATAATTGGATACGTTGACTGTAATAATTATGGAAAACTTGGAAGAATTCAATATGCAAAATTCCACAATAGTTGTGTCATTACAAAAGACGATCAAACTTTTGGATGTATCGATTTTGTCGAATCTAATCAATACTTGTTCCATCTTGATGGAAGTATCAAAAGCAAAACTTATCCCGCCCTTCTATTTCTTGGACTATCTGCAATTATCTATACGGTACAGAATAGTCCATTGATTCCCATTAGTTAAGAGTAGTTCTAAATAAACACCTTACTCCACAACCGAATAATTGTTTATGTCATATTCCTTATGAAATTAGTTTTTTATTCTTTTCATTTGTATAAAGAATAAAACAGAGTGAAAACCATCCTCAGTGGAAAACAGTATGAATATACATTACCAAACATCTATAAAAACAGCGGTTACCTTCTCCCGATGGAGTAGGAAAAGTTATGCTTTATTTGCTGTGATAGGGAGATTGGTACGTATTGGTTTTCTTAATATGGATCTGTCGAAAGTAGATGATATACTGTTGAGCAAACAGAGCTATCGTTCGAACTCGACCCAAGATGAGAATGAGGAAGAGGAGCTTATGGAGAATGATATGCTATGGTTATCCTCTTTTGAGGAAAACCTCCCACAATTCCATACAGTTCCATGTGATGAATTAAGTTATTTTACATTTAAAAATACAAGGAAAGGCTAGACGCCCTATTTTCAAATAGGATGTCTAGCCTTTCTTGGTTTTAAGAAGTATGAAAAAAGAGACATTAGAAAAAAAAGTAGAGGAGATTCTTCAAGGAAAGATGATTAGTCTTGAAGAAGCAAGAGAGATTGTACATTATGAAGACCTTCATAAACTATCCTCTTATGCAAATCAAATTCGCAAAGAACTGTGCGGCAATAACTTTGATTTATGTTCCATCACCAACGCCAGGTCAGGTTTATGTGGAGAAGACTGTAAATGGTGTTCTCAATCCATCCACTTCAACACTAACGTATCGCAGTACGAATTTGTGCCACTTGCAGAAGTGGTAAAAGAGGCCAAAATATTAGAAGTACAAGGAGTCCATCGTCACTCACTAGTAACCAGTGGGAAAGCGCTGAGCAGATCTAATTTAAAGCATTTGATCGGAACCTATAAGGTGCTAAAAGAAGAGGTACCAAGGCTAAAATATTGTGCCTCTCTAGGACTTATAGACAAGGTATCCCTTCAGTCGCTAGTAGACGCAGGAGTCGATCATTATCATTGTAATCTAGAGACAGCCCCATCTCACTTTAAGACTTTATGCTCATCTCACACCATCGAAGATAAGATAAATACCATTCGATCGGCTCAAGAAGTGGGACTTAAAGTGTGCTCTGGTGGTATTATAGGTATGGGAGAAACCATGGAACAACGAATGGAGATGGCATTTACTCTTCGAAATTTGAATATAAAATCTATTCCTATCAATATTCTTATGCCTATTGAAGGCACACCCCTAGAGTCTTGTAAACCACTGAGTGATGAAGAGGTTATCCGGACCTTTATTATCTTCCGTTTCATCAACCCTCAAGCAAGTATTCGTTTGGCAGGTGGACGTTGTGAAATCAAGCATGTTGAAAGTAGTCTTCTTGAATCTGGAGTCAATGCCTCGATCGTTGGAGACCTTCTTACCACCATGGGCTCTTCTGTAAGTGAAGATCTAGATACATTCACTGGTGCTGGTTTTAACATCAAACAAAACTAATTATACGATGAATACAGATAGACTACTACAGATCGATCGTGACCACTTATGGCATCCATACACATCAATGGATCATCCACTACCCTGTTTTCCTGTGGCTTCAGCTAAAGGAATACAAATAACACTTGAAACAGGCGAAGAATTAATAGATGGTATGTCGAGTTGGTGGGCTGCCATTCATGGCTATCAACACCCTAAACTAAATCAAGCAATACAGGAACAGATACAGAAGATGTCACACATCATGTTTGGGGGGTTAACCCACCGTCCTGCAGTAGAATTAGCCGATAAACTACTGACAATAACCCCTGAGAAGCTAGAGAAGATATTCTATTCCGATTCAGGATCTGTATCGGTTGAAGTGGCTCTAAAAATGGCTCTTCAATATCAGATGTCCCGAGGAAAAGAGAAAAGAACCAAATTTGCAACCATACGCAACGGTTATCATGGAGACACATGGCATGCAATGGGGGTATGTGATCCAGAAACAGGAATGCACTCAATCTATAAAAATAGGTTAGCTCCCACTCTTTTTGCTCCATCTCCCCAGATCTCCTATTATGACCAATGGCTCCCTTCAGACTACAGCCCTATGCAGCAAATGATAGAAGACAATTGTGAGGAGATCGCTGCAATTATTGTAGAACCTATCGTTCAAGGTGCAGGAGGAATGCGATTCTATCACCCTCAATACCTAATATATCTTCATCGGCAATGTCAACAGCATGACATCCTATTGATATTTGATGAGATTGCAACAGGCTTTGGACGAACAGGTAAAATGTTTGCGATGGAACACGCAGGGGTTACACCTGATATTCTATGCGTAGGAAAAGCAATCACAGGAGGGATGATGAGTTTTGCTGCCACCCTCACATCAGCTGAGGTAGCTACAGTAATCTCTCAAGGTAGTCCTGGGGTTATGATGCATGGGCCTACCTTCATGGGTAATCCTCTGGCCTGTGCGGTGGCAACCCAAAGTATAGAACTTATCATGCAAGAAGAGACCCTAGACAAGGTAAAATCCATCGAGAGTCAATTACAACTTGAGTTGGCTTCATTTGAAATGCTCGACATGGTTAAAGATGTCCGTATACTAGGAGCCATAGGCGTTGTTGAGATGAAAGAGGCTGTCGATATGAAGCGACTACAAGAGTGCTTTGTTAAACATGGGATATGGCTACGTCCTTTTGGAAAATTAATCTATATGATGCCACCATACATTATTAGTGCATCAGAACTATCCAAGCTGATTCGGGGGCTAAAAAGATCCATTAGCGAAGTGTATCAAATTGACTTTTAACACCGAACAAGCATGAAGCAAAGAATCATCCAAGAGATTGAACAACTAAAGCAAAAGGATAACCTTAGAGAACTAACTTTGAGTGATACATCTACACTATCGCTTTCGACAAATGATTACATGGGCATCACTCAAAACAAACAGTTATACGATGACTTTACATTAAAAACAAAGATAAAGCCATTGAGTATGGGAAGTTGTTCTTCACGTCTTCTAACTGGGAACCAAGAAGCAATGGAGCAGTTGGAAGAACAGCTAAAAGGACTATATCAAAGAGAATCTGCTCTTCTCTATAATAGCGGTTATCACGCCAATATTGGCATTCTTCCAGCCCTAACCACAAAGAGAGACTTGATCATATCAGATCAGTTTGTTCATGCTAGTATCATTGATGGCATACAGCTATCGGCCTCAAAAAGCTGGAGGTTTCGCCATCAGAACTACGATCAACTGGAGCGTTATCTAACCAAACATCGTACGAATTATGAGCAAGTAGTGATCGTTGTGGAGTCACTCTATAGTATGGATGGTGACTTTGCCGATCTATCTCGTCTTGTGGATCTAAAGAAGAGATACAACTGTACGCTTTATGTAGATGAAGCACACACTTTCGGTGCTATTGGAGAAAAAGGACTAGGACTTGCGGAGCAGCTTGATATCATCTCAAAGATAGACTTTATTGTAGGCACTTTTGGAAAGGCTATTGCATCGCAAGGTGCCTTTCTAATATGTGATGAGGTATACAGAACTTGGATGATTCAAAAATCAAGATCTTTAATCTACACTACCGTTTTGCCTGAAATTACAACCTTATGGAACCTGCATGTAATTGACTTTTTAGCTAAACAGGCAGCCACACGTAAACATTTATCAAATCTAGCAAAAGACTTTGCTGAGAAATTAGGTATCAAACAAGACTCCTATATTATCCCATACATTGTGATATCCAATAGAAAGGCTATTGAACTGTCAAACTTCCTAAAGACGAAAAGTATCACTTCTCTTCCCATTAGAGTACCAACAGTACCAAAAGGAACAGCACGATTAAGGTTCTCCTTAACAGCCGACATGAGAATAGAACAACTAGACAAAGTGGTGGAAGCCATAAGGACATTTGAACAAAACGGAACACAATGACCCATATAATATTTTTTAATGGTTGGGGAATGGATAAAGGAATCATTTCTCACTTCAACGACCAGGAGGATTATCTGGTTACAGAAGTACATAGCTATCATCAATATCACGCACCAAAATTGAAAAAAAATACCACCAGAACCATCGTGATAGCATGGTCGCTAGGGACAATTCTAGCAACTAAATTTTATATCCAACACGCAGAATATATCGATCGTTTTATTGTCATAAATGGTGCTTGTGATGGCTTTAACAAAAAACAAGGGCTACCCAAAGCGATCTCTATGCTTACGGCAAAAAACTGGAACAGTACCTCCAAATTGCTATTCGACAAAAAGATGAATGGATCCGATCTAATCTTCGTCCCAACCAATCGAACGATTGAAGATCAAAAGAAGGAACTTCTATACCTAATGGACCATCAAGACACATTACTTTCAGATCGTCTCCAAACCAACGATTCCAAAATATTAGTGTTAATCAGCGAAAAAGAACAGATCTATCCTTCAAAAAACCTAATACGTTGCTGGAAAGATCAGAAGATTGTGATCATAAAAGACAAATATCATAACCCTTTTCATACTACAAGCTCATGGAAACAATGGATAGAGAATTAATTACAGAAAAGAAGCGGATACACGACTGTTTCAAACAAGGGTTTCAAACATATGACCAGCATGCTTGCATTCAGAAGCTTGTAGCTAACAAACTTGTAGCTCACCTATCAAAAAGTCCCATGTTTATTACAACCCTACTAGAGATTGGGGCTGGATCTGGTATTCTTACGGAGAGTTTTTTATGTAAACATATGGTTGGAGAGTACCGCATCAACGATATTGTAACCCAATGTTATTCTAGATTATCCGAAATAACAAGATTCCATAACGTGCCTGTAACCACGAACTGTATGGGAGATGTTGAGCAGATTACGTTGCCTCTACAAAACAGTGTAATCCTTTCTAGCTCCGTTTTTCAATGGATACACAACCTCCCTTTGCTGATAGAGAGATTGGCAGCCACCCAAAAGTCAAAAGATATATTTGCTTTCTCCTTATATACAAGAGGAACTTATCAAGAGTTTCAGCAAACCACTGGTACAGGGTTACCGTACCACACAGGGGAGGAAGTGTCAGAAATGGTAGCCCCTTACTATGATATCATAGATTACTCCACAGAAAAGCACACCCTATTTTTTGATCGACCAAGGGATGTATTGCTTCACATGAAGCAGACTGGAGTAAATGGAGTTGGAATAACTTGGAGCAAATCTCAACATTTAAATTTCTTAAAAAACTACCCTGCTGTAAGCGACCAATACCAATTAACGTATACCCCTTCCTATTATATATTAAAACGAAAATAGACGATGAATCAAACTTTTTTTATCTCAGGTATCGATACCGATTGTGGAAAAACCATTGCAACAGGGATTTTGGCTAGAAGTCTTCACCAACACGGGCACAAAGTAATTACACAGAAATTTATTCAAACTGGCAATATTGGTTATTCAGAAGACATCAAGAAGCACAGAGAGTTAATGGAGGTAAAGATATTTCAAGAAGATCTAGATCACACCACTGCACCATTGGTCTATAGTACTCCCGTGTCACCACACTTAGCCGCTGAGATTGACGTCAAAGAGGTCGATATACAGAAGGTATATGCGTCGACCAAGATACTAGAAGCAGCTTACAAATATGTACTATTAGAAGGGGCAGGAGGGTTAATGGTACCATTCAATAGAGAAAAAACAACTCTTGATTACCTTAAAGAATCACAGCTTCCACTTATTTTGGTCTCATCATCAAAATTAGGAAGTATCAACCATACTCTTTTATCCTTGGAGGTCATTAAACAACATGAGATCCCACTTCACGGAATTCTATACAATCATCTCCCAAATGTCGAAGAGTTCCTTGCCAGAGACACCGTCGATGTGATCAAATCATATCTAGCCAACCATTTTCCGAATGCACTATTTGCCGAAATACCTAATATTGAAGCACATAAAGCATTCATCCTATCCCGACCTGTTATAGAGCAATGGTTCAAACAATCGTGATTAATTTCATAATATTTACTTTTATATTGAATCATTTTTGATTCCCATCTGTTACATCAGTTATATGGTCAGAATAAATACCCTTCTCGATCAACAGAAAAGTAACACTGTAGACATCAAAATTTCTAAGATATGGGGAAAAAGAAGAAAAGAATTGGGATACTTACCGCAGGAGGCGATTGCCCAGGTCTGAATGCAGCGATCAGAGGTATTGGCAAAACAGCAATACTCAACTACGAAATGGAGGTGCTCGGTTTCAATGCTGGCTACAGTGGGCTGATCCGTAAAGACTATCAAATATTAGACGAAATAAAGCTGTCGGGCATCCTAACCCTTGGAGGAACCATACTAGGAACCTCAAGAGAAAAGCCATTTAAAGTGGATAAAGAAAACCCTATTGACAAGGTTGCGTTAATCAAAGAGAACTACAAAGAGTTAGAGCTCGACTGTGTGGTATGTCTTGGAGGAAATGGCACCATGAAAACAGCCAACAAACTACAACAAGAGGGGCTTAACGTTATTGGTCTTCCTAAAACAATCGACAACGATGTATATGGTACCGACCGAACTTTTGGATTTGATTCCGCAGTAAGTATTGCTACCGATGCCATCGATAGGCTTCACACCACTGCAAACTCACACCAGCGTGCCATGGTAATTGAAGTGATGGGACACCATGCAGGTTGGATTGCATTATATGCAGGAGTCGCTGGAGGGGGAGATGTAATTCTACTTCCTGAGATTGAATTCGATATCGAGAAAGTGTGTCACACCATCCGTAAGCGTTTCGAAAAGGGTAAGCCTTATGCGATTGTAGTAGTCGCAGAGGGAATTGATAAGCCCAATAAGACCAACGCGGCAAGCTATATTTCCTACTGCATAAACGATATGACAGGTATCGAAACACGACAAACACAGCTTGGCTATGTACAAAGAGGTGGAAGCCCTACACCTATGGATAGAATTCTAGCCACCCAGTATGGAGCCTATGCTGCTGATTTGATTGCAAATGAAGATTACGGAAAGATGGTTGCATTCCAAAAGAACGAACTAATCGGGGTTCCTCTTTCGGAAGTAGGAGGTAAACTAAGTCTAGTTAAACCAGACAATAAGCTCGTACTGAAGGCACGAAACCTTGGAGTCTCATTTGGAGACTAACGAGCTCATTTCAACAACAGAATAATGAAACTAAACATTGCACTCATACAGTTTCAACCCATCTTAGGTGATCTTGAAACAAACAGAAAGAAAATATCTGCATGGTTAACACAAATACCTAATCATGTAGATGTGATACTTTTACCCGAATTAGCAAACTCTGGATATCACTTTATCCATGACAAACAAGCAGAAGCGAGTTGTGAAGTAATTCAAACAAGTATATTGGTTGAAGAGCTAAAAACCTATGCGACCCACAACGATGTGGCTATCGCCATTGGTTTTGCCGAAAAAGCAGATGGAAAAAGATACAATAGTGCTCTATGGATCACATCCAAAGGCGTAGAGACAGTCTACCGTAAAGCCCACCTGTTTGCAAGAGAACAGCTTTTCTTTAGCGCTGGAGATGACGTAAGCCCTGTTGTCACATGGAAAGGTGTGAAACTAGGACTGATGATTTGCTACGATTGGACCTTCCCTGAAGTATGGCAATGGATGGCTAGATGTCAAGTAGATATAGTGTGTCACCTCAGCAACCTCGTCATGCCACATGCCCAACAGATGGTTAAAACCTATGCTTTTTCCAACCACTACTATATTGCCCAATCTAATAGGGTAGGGACAGAAAGGGATCTCACATTTACTGGAGCCTCCTCTATCATCGCTCCCAATGCTGAAGTGATCGTACAGGCATCCCTGAAGAGTGAAGAGATAATCATCGGGACAATCGATACCAATTATGCAAGAGATAAACAGCTAAACCCATATAACCATAAATCCCGAGATACTCGAACCGATCTTTATCCCAAAGCATTGGATCACCGCAACCATGGGCAAAACATTCTAAAGCAAGAGAAAAAACAGATTCGGAGATATATTAAACAGTATTGGGGTACATATACACCCAAAGAGCTTCATGAAAAAAGCGCTATCGCATTACAAAAACTAGCATATGCTACTGCGTTCAAAAAAGCACAAAAGATATTGCTATTCTGGTCGTTGGAAGATGAAGTCTACACCCATGATTTTGTTAGAGAATTTGCAAAAACAAAAAAGATATATCTGCCTATCATGCAAGGATCTGAACTAGTTATTTCAAGATATACATCCGATGAAAATATGAATGCAAATAATGCTTTTGGAGTATTCGAACCCTCGAGCAAATCAACACTACATCCTGAAGATTTGGATCTGATTGTGGTGCCTGGAGTCGCATTCGATCGACAAGGAGGCAGACTCGGAAGAGGCAAAGGGTTCTACGACCGCCTATTGGAAAACAGTAATGCACACACTATAGGACTAGGTATTGACTTTCAGCTTATGTGGAGCGTTCCAACAGAACCCCATGATCAATCGCTAGACGAAGTAATCGTCTCATAACACTCAGAATATTTAGATGAGATATACTAAACAATCGCACGTACACACTGATCAAGGAGTTGACTACTTAAAAGTGGATAAGTTACTCTTAGTCTTCATCTAAAAGTAACTATTGTTAATTCCTATATTACAAACTTCTGTACTGTGTCAAAATAGAGTTTTAAAAAAGGAATGTAGAGCAACACAATAGTAATACTTTGTCGTTCCTATGTGAATATATGGATTGATGGCAAATGGATTAAAGAGATCCTAACCATGAGTTAAACGGGTATGATTGATAAGATATGTGATTTTATGAATAAGCCCTGTAATTCAGATCAACAAATCATTACAAAAACAACTGATAATGATAATAATACGAACAAATCATTGTTGCATAAAATATTATTCCAACACAATTAACGATATCGCAAACAGTTTGACTTAACAAAACAGTTAACCAACAATAATTATCTATTTAAAGTTACAATAAATTATATATAATATGTAAATTTACAATTTAAACTTATCAAATAAAATTTAATGAATCCCATACTGAACAAGAATGAATTCTTTGTAAAAGAACATGTTGGCATGTTCAAAGCAAGCAATAACTACGATATATATGATCCAGAGAGCGATCAAATGCTTATAGAATGTAGAGAAATCAACTTAGGTTGGTTTGCAAAAATCCTGCGATTCAATAAGGATTACAAGAGAATGACACCATTTGAGATTGTTCTTACCGACACTAATGGACAAAAGATACTTACCGTAAAAAGGAAGTGGACTTTCTGGAGATCAGAAGTCGAGGTACTAGATGAAAATGATAAACTTGTTGGAAAACTAAGACAGAAACTTCTTTCTATTGGTGGTAAATTTAGAGTTTACGATGCGCAAGATCAAGAAGTGTGTATGGTAAAAGGGAAATGGACATCTTGGGAGTTCAAATTCCTAAAAGACGAGATTGAATTAGCCAAAGTATCAAAGAAATGGGCAGGTCTAACCAAAGAACTTTTCACATCTGCAGATACTTATATGCTTACCATAGACCCTCGTGTTGCAGAAAATTCAACAGAAAGAATTCTTATCATGGCATCGGTAGTATGTATAGATATGGTGCTTAAAGAGTAGTATACTTAGTATTCAGAATAATGCACAAAAAGAAAGGGATCAAGAGACTTCTATAACGAAGGCTTTTGATCCCTTTTTTTATAATCTAAATAAGCCAATCCAGTATATCTTTTCAAATCAGAAGCAAAAAAGCAGATTCGATGAATGGAAGTAGAGTAAAAAAGGTATTTTGGCGAATAGATTAAAGCAAGGTGAAACAATAAGATTAAAAAAATGTTGTACTCCAAAGGTCACATTATGACAATGTTTTAGATTGATAATTTAGGTTACCTATTCTCAGAAATATTACGATAAAACAGAGAAGTATCATAAAATTGTTTCAAATAAAATTGTAGATTTAGGAAAACAAATAAAATTAAAGTTGAAGTATTATGAGCACTGAAATAAAAAACCTTGACCCTCAAGTTATTTGGGAGCACTTTTACGATTTAACACAAGTTCCAAGACCATCGAAACACGAAGATGCGATTCAAGATTTCATGGTTGCATTTGGAGAGAAGTTAGGATTAGAGACATTGAAAGATGAAGTTGGAAATGTTTTAATCCGTAAAGCTGCCACTCCTGGCTTGGAAGACCGTAAAGGCGTAATTCTTCAAGGTCACTTAGACATGGTTCCTCAAAAAAACAGTGATACAAAGCATGATTTTACAAAAGACCCAATAGATGCTTTTGTTGATGGGGATTGGGTGACGGCCAAAGGAACCACTTTAGGAGCGGACAATGGAATTGGTGTTGCAGCTGCAATGGCTGTTCTTTCTTCAAAGGACATAGAGCATGGACCAGTGGAAGCACTATTTACAGCAGAAGAAGAGACAGGAATGGCTGGTGCATTTGGATTACAACCCAATTGGATCAAAGGAGACATTCTACTAAACATGGATTCGGAAGACGAAGGAGAATTGTATGTTGGATGTGCAGGAGGTATTGATGCTTCTGTTCAATTCGAATACGATGAGATTGTAGTTCCAGCAGACTTGGCTTCTTACAGACTGGCAATCACAGGACTAAAAGGAGGACACTCTGGAATGGATATCATTCTTGGATTGGCCAATGCCAACAAGCTAATGGTTCGTTTCCTTAGATATGCAACCCGAGAGATGGATACAAGACTTGCAAATATTGATGGGGGAAGCCTTAGAAATGCAATTCCTCGTGAAGCATTTGCTGAAGTTGTTGTTCCTTCCGAGCAAGTAGAAATTTTGAAAGAAAAAGTAGCGGAGTTTGAAGCGATTTATAAGGCAGAGTTCTGTAAGAAGGAACCAAACCTATCTTTCAAAGTAGAAGAATGTGCAAAACCGGCTTCGTTAATTGATGAGTATACACAAGATAATCTCATTGATGCAGTATATTCATGTCCTAACGGCGTGATTCGCATGAGTGACGATATGGAAGGATTGGTTGAGACATCATCAAACCTTGCCTCTGTGAAGTCAAATAAAGGGGTTATTAAAGTAAATATGTTGATCCGTAGTTCTGTGGAGTCAGCAAAGATGGAACTGAGCGAAAGAATTGAGAGTCTATATCAGATGGCTGATGCCGATGTAATTCTTTCAGGTTCTTATCCAGGATGGAAACCGAACCTTAATTCTCCGATTTTGAAAGAGATGCAAGAGGTTTACAACAAGAAGTGGGGTAAAATTCCAGAGATCAGAGCTATCCACGCAGGTTTAGAGTGTGGTCTGTTAGGTTCACAGTATCCTAATTGGGATATGATCTCATTCGGACCAACGATCCGTTCTCCTCACTCACCAGATGAGAAGGTTAATATTGAGACGGTTGCTAAGTTCTGGGAATACTTGAAAGAGACATTGAAAAATATTCCAGCGAAGTAATTCATCTGTGATAAATATGTTATAAGAAAGGGCTACATGCAAGTGTATGCCCTTCTTTATTTCTAAAAAGTTTAAATCACAATGGTCACGGATAAAAACTAGACTATCAAGTCAATTGTGGTCAGATAGAATCAGATGTTAATTATCAAGATAATTTAATCAGATCATCTTATGCTATCTAATATTGGAGGTGGGCATAGCCGATAAAGTAATACGAAGAAGAAAGGAACACTTATACCAGCGTGTCACTCATACGTAGATAGTCTATCTAACTTAGCTCTCAATATTGATCCAATAAAATTATTCACACACATTGTATTTGTCATTTTATACATTATATTTGTCATATGTCGACGGGATGTAGCTCAGCCAGGTTAGAGTACACGTCTGGGGGGCGTGGGGTCGGAAGTTCGAATCTTCTCATCCCGACTTTGTTTACCAATGAGTTACAGGTTTCTTACTTGTAACTCATTTTTGTTTTCGTAAACATACCGTAAACAAATACTACTATATCTTACTACTTTTTAACCTGAAGTAGAACCCATAAAAGATCTATGCAGATGCTATAGCTATAAGTGAAAATGGAGTCTTTTAGAGAGGATTGGAACTAGAAAAGAGTGGTTGTAAAATGAATGTATTGAAGGTAGTTTTTAAGCATCATATCGAGACATACACGGAGATTGAGGGCGTATCTATCTAGTCAGATGTTTATCACACTGTCTATACATTTGATGGTTGTAGAGAATCAAGAAATGCATAAAAAGATGTAGCCCACAATTTTAAACTTATGGGCTACACGTAATATTATATTTTATCGCAAAATATCCTTTAATACTTATGTTGGATTCTCGAGAAAAAAAATCTTCTAGTTATCCCAAAAAGTCCCCTCTTCATTAATTTGATTCTCTTTTGCTTCTAAATCACTAAGCATCTCCTTAACTCTTTCTGGATGCTCTTTCGCAACATCAATTCTTTCAGCTAGATCTTGCTCTACTTGGAACAGTAATGGGTTCTCTTTAGATGCAGTAAAACCATAATTATTTTTGGTTTGAGATCCAATTTTCACATGCAGTTTCCAGGGACCTTTACGAATTGCAGAAGGAGTGTTTCGTGAGTAGTTATATAGGAATTCAAAAGGTTCTTTAAATTTCTTTCCGTACAATAGAGGAGAGATATCACGACCATCAATAGATCTGTCTTTGGGCATTGTAACACCCGTAATAGAGAAGATGGTTGGAAGGATATCTAATGTACTAATAGGCGTTTGCTCATTGCGATGCCCTTTTATCTTTGCAGGCCAACTGATCATACCCAATACACGATGGCCACCTTCCCATGTAGATCCTTTACCATCTCTAAATGGTGTTGCATATCCTACTTGAAGTCTAGCGTCTCCATACTTTGAATCTGTACGGTTTTCGAATACGATCCAAGGACCGTTATCAGAAGAGATTATTACGATTGTGTTATCTCTGATATGTTTTCTGTCAAGGGTCTTAATAATTTGACCAATAGAAGCGTCTAATTCTTCCATTACATCACCTAAAGTTCCACGTCTTGAATGACCTTTGAACTTATTGCTGACCCAAAGACCTAGGTGAGGCATATTATACGCTATATACGCAAAGAAAGGCGATTTGTGGTTCTTATCAATGAATTTGATTGCCTCTTTAGTACATATCCCCGTTAAAGATTCGGCTACTTTTTTATGGTGTCGAACCGAATCACAAATGATTTCATAACCGGGAGCAGGTTTCTTTCCTTTCTCTGCACTTCTAATTAACATTGAGTTTTCATAATCATGAGAAACATTGGTTCCAATCCATGAGTCAAAACCATGTGCCATAGGCAAAGCATCAGGAGTAAAATTGTTCGCTTGATTTGGGGTTCCCAAATGCCATTTACCAAACATTGCTGTCTTGTATCCGATAGACTTTAGGCCATCTGCTAGAGTTATTTCATCAGGGTGAATATATCGTTCTTTATGGGGACCAATCACCCAACTCCCTAAACCCGATCTTCCTGGATATCTTCCAGTCAGTAGCGAATACCTAGAAGCGGTACATGCAGCCGTAGGCACATAGAACTGAGAGAAGTTTACGCCACTCTCTTTTAAGCTAGTAAGGTTCGGGGTTTTGATTGTTGGATTTCCATTGTGCTCATAGTCACCATATCCACTATCATCCAAAAAAATCATTATCACATTTGGTGATTTTGTTTGCGCTTTTACTGTAAGTCCTGTCATCAACAAGACTAAGCAAACAACCAGTCGAAAGAAACATCTGTTTTTCATGTTGTGCTCATTGTTATAAAAAAGAGGAAGACTAAGTCCTCCTCTTGGTTCATTACTATCTATTATTTAACAAGTTTCGTTGTTACAATCAACTCATTCAACTCATTATATATCATCACGATGTATATACCTGAGGTAACATCTAGTGATACTCTTTGTTCGTCATCTCTATAAAGAGTATATGTTTTATTCAAAACTTGACTCCCAAGTGTGCTGTATACCACCACTCGATAGTTACCCTGTTCTGGTAATCTAATATTGAAGTGATCGGTGATCGTTGATGGGTAAACACCTGCTTTACTATCTGCATAAGTATCTTCTACTGATAAATTATCTGTTGATGAACTTCTAGTTTTCACTCCATCGTTCATTGTCTCGTTAATGGCTTTAAGTAGAGAGTACTCGCTATCAGCAGGCATATCTTGTCCAATCTCCCAGATCATTACACCTCCCAAATATTTCTTGCAATACTCTGTCTTTCTTTTGACCAAATCAACTCCATTATATTTGTATGTTTTGCCTCCAACAGTAATTTGATTCATGTTTGGGGTTACCACTTGACCATCTTTTAAAGCCATGCGAACCATATTATTATAAGTTGTCACATTCGGTCTATGAAAAGTATAGAAAGGAACCCCTGCGATCACCTTTTCTTTAGGCAATTTGTATTTGGTAACAAAAACATTTCTAGCTCTATATAATCCTGCCATTGTTGGTTCATATCCCATGATATTGATTAGATCAAGCATCTTCTCATTACGAACGGCTGACATAATACTAGGACGTTGAGAAGATTCATAAGGAGAGAATGCACCTGAAAGAGAAAGGTTATTTGGAGTTAGATGATTATATAATATTCGGAATAACTTATCCACTTTAACCCCATCATTTTCACGTGGGAACTCCCAGTCAATATCGACTCCTTCGACACCTAACTCTATACATAGATTGGTTAAGTTGTTCGCAAATTTTTCAGCATTTCCATAATCCACAAGTTGTCTAAATGGGGTTGCATAATCTCCACCACCAATACATAGGTGAGACTTAACAGCATGAGTTTTGCAATAAGAAACAATTCTTTCTATATCCGTTTCTTTCAGACCTGCACCACCATTTTGATGCTTGAAAACTCTTTTTCCATTAGAGTCTATTTTGGATATTTGTATTTCACCGGTAAATGGATTCGGAAAAACAGAGAAGATAACTGCATCTGTCAATAGCGCAACTTGATCCTCTGTGATACTTGCCATTCTATAGTAGGGGATATAACCTACAATACGATCTCCCTTACTTACAGGTGGCACTAGAGCATCGTTCTCATATTTCGTAGCAGATGAAGTAGATATTGTCCCGTCCAAGTCATTTCCACTTGAATCCATAACATTATATGGTGTTTCACTATCTTGCATCGCATATTGAAGTACCAAATTAGGTGTTGGACCTAAAACCGCCTTGTAGTTCTGTTTAATTTGAGTTGAAGTTCGAGCAATTTTCCACACACGAAAATTACGTAAGTTAGCTCCAATTTTACTACCTAAAGTAAATAGATCACCAATCTCGATAGAAGCTGGAATATCATAGCGCCCTACATGACATGTAACTGGCATTCCATTAATATAGCCATAGAATTGTGAGTTTTTATAAACCCATGCTACATGTGTCCATTCACTTGATTCAGGAGTATTATTGATTTGTCTATAAATACTCTTCTGTCCAACGCCATTACCAAATATAAGATTAAAACCACCTCTTTTGGGAACTTGAATACCGATACCTTTTCCGTCAGACATTCCTAGTGATACATAGTAACCCCATTTGTCGATTTCGGGATTCCTATAACGTTTGCAGAAGAACTCAATAGTAAATTCATCTAAAGTGGCACCCAAATGACTTTTAAGGTCTGGCATATTTATAACACCACTAGGCGTTCCATCGAAACGAATCGACTTTTTAGTCTCCGTTTGTTGAGACTGCGCATTGACATGACCTAATGTAATCATGAAAATAATTAATAAGTAAATTTTCTTCATAAGTTATTATAACATTTAGTTAATTAACACCTATCAAGATACGCAGTTAAAGAAATAGTTAAATCTAATTATGTCTTTGCTTTGTCCATTTTCATCTATAAATCAACACACGACAAATCCCATTTTATATATACAGATAGATAATTGAAGGCCCAAATTGTATTAAAACATTGTTTTTTCTACAAAAGATGATAATTGCACATTCTGAAACACTTTATGAACGACATAAAACATTTCAAATGTTACAATTCAAGATATTTCGAAAAATATAACACACGAATTTAAGGCAGTAATTGTCAAGATTAACTGACACTGCTTATACATTAAAAAACAGAAGTATGAGAAAACTCTTAAAATCGACTCTATTATTAGTCATATGTAGCTTATTTATAACCAATACAACAAAAGCTCAGATTTTTCCTGTTCCACAGGTTCACAAGGTTAGTTCTTCAAACTTAGAATTGAAAAAAGGACGAATCATTATCGATACAGATTCATATAAGAAATTTGCATCTCAAATCGATAAACTTAAAGAGCTTCTTGATAGTAGATATGAGAATAATTTTGATATTTCTGCAGGAGCTTACCCAGGAGAAATTCCAGCACTATCTTTTGAAGTCTCTCCTAATACAACACTAGAGCCACAAGGGTATAAAATAAAGATAAACGAAAACAGTATTAAAGTGGTGGCACATGATCATTCTGGCCTTTTCTACGGCATACAATCACTCCAAATGCTTCTAGATAAGAGAAATGAAATTGTTCGTTGCCAAACCATACATGATTGGCCTGACTTTGATAGAAGAGGGATTATGCTAGATGTATCTAGGGACAAAGTACCAACCATGGAGACCATTAAACTTCTTATTGATCGTTTCGCATCATGGAAAATTAATGAAGTCCAGCTTTATGTAGAACACACGTTCGCATATAAAAATCACAAAGAGGTGTGGAAAGATGCATCCCCTCTAACAGCAGACGAAATTCTTGAACTTGACAAATACTGTAGTGACAGAATGATTGATTTGGTTCCAAACCAAAACTCTTTAGGACACATGGGACGCTGGTTAGAACATGAAGATTATTTCTATCTTTCTGAACGACCTGGAGATATTACTTCCGATAACTGGATTCTTCATAACAGGAGAAGAACGTTGTGTGCTGTAAACCCTCAGGCAGTAGAGTTTATGGATAGTCTATATGCTGAATATCTACCTAATTTTAGCAGTAAATATGCAAATATCGGTGGAGATGAGCCTTATGAACTAGGGTACGGTAAATCGAAAGAGATGTGTGAAAAAATGGGGAAAAGCCACGTTTATCTTAACTATATTAAACAAGTTACCAACAGAGTTAAGCAATATGGAAAGCAACCACAGATGTGGGGAGATATTGTCAACAAACATCCAGAGCTTATTCCTTTGATGCCCAAAGATGTAATCTGCATGATATGGGGATATCGTCCGAATCATCCATTTGACAAACAGTGTAGTAGATTTCATGAAGAACAACTCCCATTTTACGTATGTCCAGGAACAAGTGGATGGAGAACAATCATCGGTAAAACTGAAAGATCAAAGTTAAATATTCAAAATGCAGCAGAAAGTGGTAAGAGGTACGGAGCAGTAGGAATGTTAAATACCAATTGGGGAGATATGGGACATATGCAACCAATTAGTACTGCATTCCCTTCTTTTATCTATGGAGCAGGAATGTCATGGTCTGTGGAAAAGAATAGAGATATAAACCTAGCAACCCTTACAAATACACTAATATATCAAGACCCAACAAAAAAAATGGGAGAAGGGCTACTTCAACTGACCAATGCATACATGGGAGGTAAAGGAGAGGATCAAGCTGGACGTCCATATTTTGATATGTTTAATCGAGTAGATGTTTTCTTCTCGGATAAATATGAAGTGAAGTATTATGATCCTGAACTTCTTCCTTTTATGAGAAAGGAAATTGCCGAGGCTACCGAAAAAATTATGGAAGCAAAGCCAACGAGTGTAGATGGACAAGTATCAAAAGATGAATTGTTAATTGCAGCAAAACTAGCAACATGGGGTTGTGAGTTGATTGAGGCAAGACTCGATGCAAAAGATCAATTGATTAGCAATATCCCAATGAAGAGAAGAAAAAAGTTGTCCAAACAACTTGATGAAATAATTAAGGAGTATAAGCCAATGTGGCTAGTAAGAAATAGAGAAGGTGGACTATCTGACAGTGTTGAAAGACTAAGTTTTGTAAGTAAGGAACTAGTGAAATAAAAATTCCACTATCTGCATAATAGCCCAATTCAATATAATCTAGATCGATTATATTGAATTGGGCTATTTCCATTTCTTAACGACTAGCCCTAACGATTCAGTTAACAAAATATTTGTTTCACAATTCTTTCTTTACTAACTTGTGACAAGTCTGAAACAATAACAACTCACCCTATGATTAAACAATACTTCAAACAACTTCAACGATCCATGAAGTAGATTATCTCGTGAAATGTAACGAGCAAACCAAATACGCTAAACCATAAACAAACTACACTACTATATGATCCGTAATATACTATTAATCGGCATCTTGTTTTTAACAACAATATTCTCAGCAAGGTGCCAAGATGATTTTGATTTTAATCGTATTACTGTAGAAGATGGGCTCTTATCAAACAAAGTATTTGTTGTATTCAAAGATTCGTATGGATATATCTGGATAGGGTCAAGAGAAGGGGTTAACAAATACGACGGAACAAATATTCACTCTTATAAGTTTGGATCAAAAAGTTATCATAACTTAAAAGGTCACAGAGTTCTATTCATTTTTGAAGATAACGACAACAATTTATACATCGGTACGAATTCAAAATTAGCGATATATAATAGAGAAAAGGATCACTTTGAATCACTAAAGTTCCCTCTATTAGATCAATCTTTCTTTAGTTATAAAATTGTAGGAGACAAAATACTCTTTGGAAAAGCAAATCAGATTGTAGTATACGACAAGAAGAAGAAATCGGTAGAAATACTACATATCAACGAACCAAATCTTAGAAACTCTACTTATCAACTGGAAGCCTTTAGAGACGGGACTGTCGCTCTCATTTCGCATAAAGGTATTTGGAAACTTACGAATGATAAAAGTTTCAAACAAATTTCCCAACATTTCATATTGGGAGCTATTGCTGCTAAAGTCGACCACAACGACATTCTTTGGATTGGAAATACAAGAGATGGAATAACTTGTATTGATTCGAAAGGCATAAAGCAAGATATTGGGATATTAAGAAAGGAGATCGACCCTTCGAAAGTATACATCCAAGATATTGGTGAAAAAGACAATGAGGTTTACTTTACAACAGATGGACAAGGTTTGTGGATATACAATCGTGTTACATCAAAGATAAAGAAGATTCTACATACTAGAGGAGACAGAAACTCTATCCCAACCAATTCACTTATTGACCTATTTATAGACAAGCATGGAAACATACTTATTGGAACAGTTAGATTTGGGCTTATAAGTTTACACAAAGTAGATATAAAATCCTATACTGAAAGTCCTCGGAATAACAACAAAGGAATTTCTTCTTCAACAATAATAAGCTTCCATGAAGAAAGTCCATCTAGGATATGGATAGGAACAGAGGGTGGAGGTCTAAACCTGTTCAATCCTGCAACAGAGACTTTTGAACATATTGGTCAATACAACAAAGAAAAGGTTATTTCAATTTGTCCATTTAGAAAAAATCTAATTCTTGTTAATTTCTATCGAAATGGAGTACATCTATTTGATACTAAAAAGAAATGTTATTTACCCGATGATAATTATCCTTGGCTAAAAAAGGTTTACAATCCCTCAGTATCATTCCCCATTGTTTTACGCAGAGATACCAAGGGAAAAGTATGGATATTTGGTACTCAAACAGTATACATTAACAAAGATGACGAAGTCATCGTTTTATCATCAGGTGATGGATGGGAAGGAGAACTTCCTATTCAAGTCAGTGATATGAAAGAGCTTTCTCAAAACGAGTACCTCTTTGGAGGAAAGAATGGACTGTCATATGTCAATCTTAAATTAAAAAAGTCAACACGTCTATTCAATTTGATGGAGAATAACATGGCTGTTAAAAATGATGACAGATATGTTTATTCTTTTATCAAGAAAGTCAACACTATATGGTGTGCGACAAGTCTTGGTCTGATATCATATAACCTGATCACTAAAGAGATCAAACAAATACCATGTTCATTCTTTGGTTACAGCTACTGTATTGCGGATTCAGATAAAGATAGTTTCTGGATTACATCAGAAAAAGGTTTGTACAAATACTCCATATCAAAAGATAATTTTCGTTACTACGGAAAGGCTGAAGGTAATCCATTTATGTCTTTTTCCGGGAAAAATGGACTTAGAGCCTCCAATGGTGATACTTATTTAGGGGCTATAAATGGATTCATTCGTATCTCTCAAAATATAAACAATAAGCAAGATGTTTCCGAACCTCAATTAACATTCGATCATATCCTGGTGGATGGTGTTGCGTTAGGTGATAACAAAGAGTGTAAACTGAAAGATAACCAGCTTGAGATCCCAAGTGACAATTCAAGCATTCAAATAAATCTTGTAGTCGATGAGAAAAATTTCTTTAGAAAGCGAATGTTTAAATATAACATAGAAGGCTTTACTACAAATGATATCAAAACAACCATTCCGAAAATAGACATAACACATCTACCACCAGGACAATACACTTTAAATGCCTTTTGTAATAAAGAGGATGGTAAATGGATACCTGTCGCCAAACAGTTAGAAATCTATGTTCCTACACCATGGTGGAAAAGTTTGTGGTTCGTTATATCATTAGTTGCTGGCATAATAATCATTTTAGGCTTAATCCGACACTATCTAATAAAACAGTCTGATCTAATCATCGAATTAGAAGTTGAACGTGAAAGAAAGAAACAAGTAAAAAAACTTAATGATGATAAGTTAGAATTCTTCACGAATATCTCTCATGAACTACGAACGCCTTTAAGCCTTCTTTACGGTCCACTAAAACAGATCTCAAAAACACACATTACAAATCATGGACTAGAAACTGAAATCAACATAATGACTAGACAAGCTGAGAAGATGAAAACACTCATTGATCAAGTTCTAGACATTCGTAAAATAGATGCTCAAAAAGAGGTGCTCGCACTATCTGAGATAGACATTAAACAGTGGTTGAATAATTTCACCGAACAGTTTAGCTATGAACTATCATCAAAAAACATTGGACTTAAAACAGTATTTAAGAACTCACCAATGCTAGTTTGTGATAGTGATAAGCTTGATAAAATTCTAAGTAATCTAGTATCCAATGCGATTAAATACTCACATGAGTTTAGTACAATAATAATTGATGTCCAGAAAGAAGGTGACATGGTAGTTATAAGCGTACAAGATGAAGGAGATGGGATAAATGAAAAGGATATTGACACAATATTTAATCGGTTCTTTCAAGGTGAAGGACACAAAGAGGGAACAGGAATAGGTCTTGCATTTACCCAAAAATTAGTCAAATTAATGCACGGTGAAATAAGAGCATTCAACAACACCAACAAGGGTGCAACATTTGAATTCTCTTTACCTATAAAACCTGCAAACTATATCGCAGAAGCCAACCACAAAGTTATAAAGCCTCTTAATAACAATCCAAAAGAGATAAACATTCATCATGTCCTTAAAGGAAGAAATATTGTCGTGGTAGAAGATGACCCCGATCTTAGAAAGTTTATCACGAAAGAGTTAAAACAATACTGTAATATAAAAAATGCATCAGATGGGCAAAAAGCATGGCCATTGATACTTTCTGAAAAACCAGATTTCATCATTAGTGACGTTATGATGCCAAATATGAATGGCTTTGAACTTTTAAAAAAGATCAGGCAAGATATAACGGTTAGTCACATTCCTATTCTATTATTGACAGCAAAAAATGACGAAAATACTCGAATTGATGCTTATCAAGGCGGAGCCGATTCATATCTACCAAAACCATTTAGCATTGATATACTTTTAGCCCGAATGAGTAATATTCTTGTCAATAGACAAAGGTATAAAGATCTTTTTCAACAAGGTGAGGTAGCAACAATAAACACAATCTCAACTAACAATAGAGATAAAGTATTTCTGAACCAAGTTATATCAATTATCAACGAGAACATTGAAGATTCAGATTTTGATGTTTCTAAATTAAATAATGAATTCGCGATGAGCCGTTCAACATTCTATGCCAAGATTAAATCATTAACTGGCTTGGGTGTAAACGATTTTATCAAGAGTATTAAAATCAATAAAGCGACTGATCTTCTATTGCAAACAGATCTGCCAGTAGGTGAAATCGCATTCAAAGTTGGATATACCAATCAGCGTTATTTTAGCACTGTTTTTAAAGATGTGAAACAGTGTACACCTTCCCAGTTTCGCTCTCATAAATAGATATATACTTATGAATTCGTAGTTTTCCACCATTTGATATAAGAGGTATATTAATAATCAATGTTGTCTAAAGCCTGTAAACAGTTCAATCTTTACAGGCTTTTTTGTGGTTACTCCACTACTTATAAGACAACTATATTTAACTTACCCATGGGATAATCATCAAAAAAGGGTAATATATATCTGAAATAAAGAATAATTCGAACAATAAGGAACATTTGTTTGATAAAAGAACAAAAACGAACATCAATAAAACAATACAAAACCTCATTTATTTTAAATAGAAATAGCTTCGTTCATATCAAATATAGATCACAAAAACATCAAACAACTACACAAATACTACAACTTCATTAAATTTAGAAGTCTAGATATGACTAATTACACACGTATTATTATAGTAGACAGAAATCATATCGAAACATGAGTACATAGTATTTGGATAATTGATTAATATCAACATTAACAAATGAATCAAACATAAATAATACGAACAACAAATTGACAACACAAGAACTTAACGAGGATGAAAAGAAGGATAATGGCAAACTGAAGCTTAAAAAATTAAAGATTCAAACATACGCTCTATTTATCATTCTATTCATACAGATAGTAGTTTTTATTTTCATTGTTTTATAATTTAAAATACTCCATCAAATGAAAAAAATGAAGATGATTGCAGGAGGAATCCTGCTCATGTCTATACTCCCATCTTGTCACAAAGAAACAAAAAAGGAGACTCCAAAGCAGCCAAATATTATTTTCATAATGAGCGATGACCATGCCTATCAAGCAATCAGTGCATATGGTCATAATCTTAATCAAACACCCAATATTGATCGCATTGCAAATGAAGGTGTTTTATTTACTCATGGCTATGTTAACAACTCAATCTGTGCACCAAGTAGGGCCGCAATGCTAACGGGAAAGCACAGTTTCAAAAATGGTAAAGTCGATAATATCCTCCCTTTTAATTGGGATCAGGATAATGTCGCCAAGCAATTACAAAAAAATGGATATCAAACAGCCCTTATTGGAAAGATTCATTTAAATGGGAATCCACAAGGATTCAACTATTCAAATGTACTGGTTGGACAGGGACAATACTATAATCCAGACTTCATTGAGAATGGTCAAAAGAAACAATATCATGGATACTGTACAGAAGTGACAACAAACATCACAATGGATTGGTTAAAGCAAGGTCGTGATAAAAGTAAACCATTCTTTCTTATGTACCATCAAAAAGCACCACACAGAACTTGGATGCCTGACATGAAATATCTTGGCAAATTTGATGATATAGATTTTGAACTACCTGAAAGTTTCTTTGATAACTTCGATGGAAGAGAGGCCGCAGAACATCATGAAATGGGAATTTTGGAGCATATGGATGTAGTATATGATCTTAAAATGCTAGATAAAGCAGGAGATATCAAAACAAAATATAGAAAGTTTGCACAGTCTATGTATAATCGCATGGATTCTACTCAAAGAGCAAAATGGGATGCTTATTATGATCCAATAATCAAGAAATTTAAAGACCAAAACCTAAAAGGCAAAGCTTTGGCTGAGTGGAAATACAATAGATATATGAAAGATTATCTAAGTACTATTCAGTCGGTAGATGATGGTGTTGGAGAGTTACTTGATTATCTTGACAAAGAAGGATTGGCTGAAAATACGATTATTGTGTATACTTCAGATCAAGGTTTTTATCTAGGGGAACATGGTTGGTTCGATAAAAGATTTATGTACGAAGAGTCATTTCGAACACCAATCTTAATGAAATATCCTAAAGAGATCAAGGCTGGAACAGTAGAGGATCGATTGGTTCAAAACATTGACTTTGCACCTACATTTTTAGACTATGCCGACACAAAGATTCCTAAAGATATGCAAGGAGAGTCATTTAGGTCAATTCTTAATGGGAAAAGCAATAAATGGAGAGATGCGCTCTACTACACATACTATGAATACCCAGGAGAGCACAGTGTGGAAAGACATTATGGTATACGCACAGACAGGTATAAATTAATTCATTTCTACTATGATTCAGACACATGGGAAATGTATGACTTAGACAACGACCCTCAAGAGATGCATAACCTGTATAACGATCCAGCACATGCTAACATTCAAAAGAATCTTCACGAAAAGCTAGATTCTCTTCGCGAAAAATATGGTGATTCAGATGAACTTGATGAGAAGTATCTAAAACGTTACCTTGAACATAAAGATATAAAGCGTAGCATGAAAGGAAATAAGAACAACTAAAATAATACACACAACTAGAATATCAAAGAAGTAGCAGACACCATAAAAATACCGTGTGGTGTCTATCTTCTTTGTACTAAATAAGAAATCAACAATATGTTATTTTCGTTATGACTGTTGGCACTTATACAAGTAAACTTTAGATATCCCCAATATATTTCCCAATCAAACTTCAGTTATATGATTGTCAAATATTGACCTTATCAATAGTGAACAAATATCATTTTCACTATTCAATTATAATAAACACACTAAAAATGAATAAACTGAAATTCATTGTAATTGGAATACTTCTCTCGACGCTACTATCATCATGTCAAGAAAAAAAAGAGGAGAAAGTCCAACAACCCAACATCATCTTTATCATGAGTGACGACCATGGATATCAAGCTATAAGTGCTTATGGTCATAACCTTAATCACACTCCAAATATAGATAGAATTGCTAATGAAGGAGCACTATTCACTCATGGATATGTAAGTAATTCAATATGTGCACCTAGCAGGGCAGCCATGTTAACTGGCAAACATAGCTTCAAAAACGGAAAGATAGATAACGTTATTCCATATAATTGGGATCAAGATAATGTAGCCAAAAGACTTCAGAAGGCTGGATATGAAACCGCATTGATTGGAAAGATTCATCTACATGGAAATCCACAAGGGTTCAACTACTCAAATGTTCTTAGAGGGCAAGGACAATACTACAACCCCGATTTCATTGAAAACGGTAAAAAAAGAAAATACCATGGATATTGTACGGAAGTAACAACAAATATCACCATGGATTGGATCAAGAACAAGCGTAATAAAAATAAACCATTCTTTTTGATGTATCATCAAAAGGCTCCACATAGAACTTGGATGCCAGACTTAAAACATTTGGGTACTTACGATGATAAAACATTCGAACTACCAGACAATTTCTTCGACAAATATGAAGGTAGAAAAGCAGCCAAACAACATGAAATGGGAATCTTTAAACATATGGATCTGGTGTATGATCTAAAAATGTTGGATAAACAGAAACAGATTAATTCTCCGAGAAGAAGACAAGCACAGTCTAAGTATAATCGAATGGATTCAACTCAAAGAGCCAAATGGGATGCATATTATGATCCTATTATTAAAGATTTCAAAGCACGAAAGCTTAAAGGAGAAGCTCTTGCAAAGTGGAAATACGATCGATATATTAAAGACTACTTAAGCACCATTCAATCTGTTGATGATGGAGTTGGAGAATTGTTAAACTATATTGAAAAAGAGGGGTTGTCCAAAAACACAATCATTGTCTATACATCAGATCAGGGATTCTATCTTGGAGAGCATGGGTGGTTTGATAAACGTTGGATGTATGAAGAATCATTTCGGACTCCAATCTTGATGAAATACCCAAAAGAGATCAAACCTGGGACCATTGAAGATGGACTCATTCAAAATATTGATTTTGCTCCAACCTTTTTAGACTACGCTAATGTAGAAATCCCCAAAGATATGCAAGGGGAATCATTTAGACCTATCCTAAATGGAGAAAAAGAAGATTGGAGAGATGCTCTCTATTACACTTATTACGAGCACCACGGCGCTCACAGTGTACAGAGACACCATGGCATAAGAACGCACCGATATAAATTGATCCACTTCTATTATGATTGTGACAATTGGGAGCTATACGATCTTAAGGATGATCCTAAAGAGATGCACAACTTGTACGGCGATCCGAATTATGTGGAGATACAGAAAGAGCTTCATCAAAAACTCGAATCCATAAGAGAGAAATACGAAGACTCGGATGCTATAGATCAAAAATATATTCAAGAGCATTTACAACAAAAAAGAGAGAAAGATCAGGCAAAACAAGCGAGGAGAACAAACTCATCAAAAAAATAAACTAAAAATTAAACACTACAACTATAAACACATCAAATTTAATAATATGAAAAAAATACTTTTCCCTTTAATATTTTTCATAACAATTATTGATCTATTTGCTTCAGATAAAACAACAAAGGCAGAAACCAAAATTGTTGGATACCTTCCCTCATACAGTCTAAGTCGTTTTACGGAAAAACAGGCAGAAAAACTAACCGATATTATCATCTTTTCTATTCTTCCTAATGCAGAAGATGGTAAGTTTAAAGTAGCGAAAGTGAACTCAGACAAGAGCCAAATATTTCAAAATAAAAAAGGAGGCAATGGTCTTACTGAAAAAGATTTAGATCATGTGATTCAAATTTGCAAGAAACATGGTGTTAAATCTCACCTATGCATTGGAGGAGGAGATGTAGCAGATGAATTTAAATCAATTATAAAGGAAAATAAGCAGAAAAAGTTTGCGAAATATGTGGCAAAATTTTGCCACGATAAAGGAATTGATGGAGTGGATATCGATTGGGAGTTTCCACGTGAAGATGACATAGATGGGATCTCTTCACTTTTTGAAGAACTATACAAAAAACTTCATCGAAAAAATATTACATTATCAGCGGCATTTAGTAGTAAGATTTGGGCACAGAAGCCTAGTGTCGAAGCTGCTGCAAGAAATATTAAATACCTACATATGGTTAATGTCATGGGATACGTAGACACCATGGAGGGAGTAGAAAGAGCAGAAGATGTATTTGTGAATCAATACAAACTTCCTAAGGAAAAGATCATTGTAGGTATTCCATTCTTTACATATCCTAAAAAACAAGTTATGAGCTATCGTAATATGATTGCCAGAGCTATAGAAAATAACATTGATATTACCCCAAAAACGAATTGTTTAACTATTGACAATAAAGAACGTCATTTCAATGGAGTCGATCTTGTAAAACAAAAAACAAGATATAGTATAGATAAGATGGGAGGGGTAATGATATGGGAATTGGGACAAGATGTTCCAGTAGATAGCAAATACTCTCTACTCAAAGCAATCTATGAAGAAGCCAATTCAAACAATGAATAGTTCAATTAGTAAGATAGAATAAGTATCATTTGGACCAAGTCATATTAATTATGACTTGGTTTTTTATGAACCTTGGACTTGGTGTAAAGAGTTTGCTAAAAATAAAAGTCAATCGCTTTAAATAATTTGGATAGTAGTAACCATAGCCAATCAATATTTGACCTCTAGACCTCTCCACTCTTTTGGAATAAGTGGAGCCGAAATGGGCTTCACTCCAGATTCTGTAATCTCCAATCCACAGAAACCAAATAAAACAGATTGAAGCAATCCGCCTGCGGCAGTCACAAAATAGGGATTATTTCGATCACGTGTTTCCGATAATACGCCATAAGGTGCATTCCTATTATATATATAGGAATCTTTGAATAGACGATAAGCTTCTTTGACATTTCCCAGACGAGAATAAATAATCGAATAAATTGCACGAGTCATTGCAGGCCCCTCTTTTGCAACCTTAGGCTCATAATAATTCACATTAGCAAGAATCGACTGTTTTTCATCCACTATATGTAAAGGAAATGTCAATAAATTGACGTCTGCTTGTTTAATGATCTCCCCAGAATAGTCACGATGTTCCTTCATCACACCATCATCAAAATAGTTAAATCGAAGATGTTCCGCGATATACATCCAATGGGGATCGGCAGGTAAACCTAGGGTCTGTGCAGCTCTGGTAGCAGCCACTAGAACATATTTCGCAATACCATTGGTAAATGCATTATCATCAACATTAGGAGCATACTCATCTGCACCTACAACATTCAAGATAGAATAACTTTTATCTTTATTCTCATGAACCCTTGAAGCCCAAAAATCGGCAATTTTCTTTAACACAGGGTAACCTCTATCTCTTAACCATTCTTTATCCTGTGCCACACAATAATAACTCCAAATAGCCCAACCGACATCTCCTGTAATATGGTGCTCAAATGTCCCTGTTAATGCCCAAGTAGGCGTCATCTCTTCACCACTATCATCTGTTTCCCATGGATACATCACTCCATCATATCCATAATTACTAGCTCTTTTCTCAGCTGCCTCAACAGTATCTAAACGAAAATCAATCATGGACTTCGCAAGCTCAGGATTCATCACCAACAACACTGGATACATCCACATTTCTGCATCCCAAAAAAAGTGACCGGCATACCCCTCGGAACTAGAAAGTCCCATAGGTGGAATACTCCAACCACTTCCCTTTCTCACAAAGGAGTAAAGATGATACAGAGCCAAACGTACATCTAATTGATCTTGAATATTACCTTGAATAACTATATCATTTTTCCACAACTTACGCCAAGCCATACAATGCTGTGCAATAACACGCTTTGTCCCATTTAACATCGCAAAAATAACAAACCGTTCAGATTCACTCTTTGGATCAATAAAATGTTGGTTGGTACAATATGATGAAACCAAAGAGAAGCTAAAAGATTCTCCTCTCTTCATCATCCTCATAAAGCCATATAAGTTTGGATGATATGGGTAATCCTTAGAGGTTAATCCACACTCATTACCTTTTGGGAAAATAAAACTTGAGGTGGTATATGTTTCCGTCTTTCCATATACAGAAGTTGCTTTACACTGATGTAGAGGAATATGAGTCTCCCCATCAATTAATATTCGGGAACTTTGAGCAGGAGATCGCCAACTACTTTCGCTCCAACGAACCATACTTCGAATGTCCAATGTACAATCCGATAAAGCTTTTACTCGTACATTCATTATTGAAACATAAGGTAAATTTCGAGGAGCTACAATATCATATTCAACCTCGACCTTATTCGAATAGTTAAATCTAGACACTAGTTTTGCCTGTTTCATATCAAGTTCCTGTTCCCATGTATTGACATTTGATAGTTCCAACATTTCTCCATCCACAGCAAACCTTAAGTTCATTGGATTAAGAGCACTCAACAGGCCTCTTGTTTCAGCTCCTTTTTTTAGATCATACACTCCTCCCAAAACTACTTCCTTGGTAAGAAACAGTTCTCTATTAGGAACAACTCCTATACACCCATTAGACAACGTTGGGCCAGCATAAGCCTCGACGATATCATCGGTCTTAATCGTCCAGCCCGACTGGTTTTGTTGTGCTAATAGTTCTAGATGCAACAAAGCACAAAACATCAAACACACAACACGAACTAATCTACCGGAACTATACATTACATCTATTTTTTGATTACATTATATAAGACGTTATTTCATAAAGAAAGTACTCAACTTATTATCCTTTATTGATACGCCAATAGATCTTTAACCCCCATTTTAGCCAAAATGAGAAATACATAAATAACCCAATATAAGCACCATATTTACCTATCGCTCCATAGGAGCGTTCCAAACTCCATACTAATAATTGTACATTATCCACAATATTTAAATTGATAGAAGCAGTGTAAGCTTTTGAATAATGACTAACCACCACCGAGAAAAGTACCATACCAACAAGTAATGAAACCAATATACAAAGAAGCTGTTTTGGAAACTCTTTTTTACCAAACATCATATTAATCCTTTTAATCGAACAACAAACAATTATCAAAGTGTAAAACGTATAAAACTATCTTTTACACCCTATTCAAAGATACAAATTCTTAATCTTCAAGACACAGTATTGAACGTTTAATCATAAGATTTTTAAATATTACATCCATATTTCACATCACAATTTATTACTATTCACCTTCATTAACATTACATATAACACCAAGTACTCTGTCTGATTTAGATACTATTATCTAAAAACACATCATAAGAACGTAATCTTTACTTGCAATTATATCATAGGTAGAAAAGAATGTCATGAAGCATAAGCAGATAATTTGCCTATGACTATTTTTTATATTGTTTTGTAACCATATCAAACGCAAAATATTCACAAATCACAGAGAAAAAGAACCAACCGATTTTCAATGTAATTTAGGGTTAATATAGTTTAGAAGGCATTCCTTAGTGGGATCCTTCTTTTTTTATTCCAATCATACCAACCACAACATAAATCAGAAGAAATAGTACAGCATTATAAGTAACTCCTCAACAACTATTGAGAAGGTCAGTTAAGATCATAGTTTTGGACATTCTTATTTATATTGGAAGTCAAATAAATATGTATAATTAAACGAAAGTCATTTTGCCACAATCAGTTTTTGGTGTTATCACAAATAGCCTCTTAAAACATATACATACGAAAGATACTAATAGGTTGCTAAAGAAATCCTTCGTGATTCACAATTACTGCATTAGAACGTATCCAAATAACTTCTGGAATAGACACTAAGCATTCTTCAAAATTGGACTAAAATAAGGCGTCTTGGTTCAATTCATCCTTTCGTTTGAGGAGCAACTCCATCTGATTAGCCCAAAGATTAAGTTCATAACGAAATTTCACATCTCGATTAAATAATGATCAATAAACCCTTCCTGTATTCAGTGTCTTCTTCGTATCAATCCTTATAAGAAAAAGGTATGATCAATTCTGAAAACAATCTACTATCATGCCTTTCAATTGTACGTATATATACAAGAGTAGAGCTAAAAAACATATCTTAATTAAGGCACTATATTATTTTGACGATTTTCTCAAAAAAATGCATTTTTTATTCATTTGATAGGATTGTAACCAAATAGAGCAAATTCGATTTTAAACTATAAGCTTATCAACCAATCGCTAATCCTTTTATAAAATAGCATCTAGAGATGACAAATTTCATTATTTCAATAAAACACACATTTCAATGACAATTTGAAAGCAACATTCCACCATACGAACTCCTTTTCGATACTTTATTGTAAATCTATAACACAACGTAATCAACCACTGAAAACCAATACCTTACACAATGTAATATTTGCGTTAATTTTTACATTTCAAAAGCAAAACACACCTATTACCATCAAAATGACAAAAGTCATTCATTAAAAACTCAAAGCTGTAAAACATGACACTTATCACATCATTCAATTGATTAAACAAGCTTTTTTATAATAAAAAAAAGATGTCTTTTAGCACATCTTGAATATTTGCAGCTACCTAGAAATTGTCTTGATTTGCATTGTCGATCACGAACTAATATACAGTATCGACAATAGATATTAAAAACACAAAACTTATTTCATTTATTCTTTAAACATGAGTATTTCAATACTCGATAAGCAGGACGTTATGAAAAATCTAAATTTACAATTCGGTCGCTTTGTTGCTTTAATTGCAATCATATTTACAGTAAGTATGGTAAAAGCAAATGATTTAGATAATAGTGTTAGCATGAATAATTTTCACATAAAAGAGGTCTCAAGCATTGACACTAATGCATTGAATATTTGGGAGCTTAACTATGGAAATATTAACAAAGGAGTTCATATTGAAAAGAACTTCACTAACAATGGAACTGAATACATCATTCGTGGTCAGTTTTTTGAAGTAAGATATGTAAATAATAAAAATGGATTCGGAGTAAGAGCAATTCAAGCACGTAAAGCAAAAGTAAACGAGCAGATTAATTATGCTGTTATTGACCAAAAACAAATGGAGAACCAAAGAATCATCTCTCCTAAGGGCATTAGCGATGATAAAGCACTAAATCTTATTGCATCTTACCTACCAGACCTTGTACGTACAAACTACAAGCACATTTTGAGATAATAGATTGTTAACGAAATATAGAGTTATGTAAGTACATTCATACAATAGTTGATATAGATTAATATTTGATTAAAAAGGGAAGAGATATCTTCCCTTTTTTTATGTATACTGATGATTGTAAACATTTTCCCTTGATAACACAAGTCAAATTGTCATTTTAAAACCATCTAAAACACGCCATATTGTCATAAACATTCTTTTGGTCTAGCTTTTGATACACAAAGCAAGAAAGCGTGATTAAAAAGAAAAACAATATACAATGAACACTAATCAGTTTACAATCAAAGCCCAGGAGGCCATATCTCATGGTATGACGGTTGCAAATAGCAAAGGTAATGCTGCTATTGAACCTGCACACCTCTTAAAAGGAGTGCTCTCTATTTCTGAAAATATTACCAACTATATTTTTAAGAAACTGGATGTATCAAGCCAGCAAGTCTCAAGCCTTGTAGACAAAATCATTGAAAGCTACCCTCGAGTTTCTGGAGGAGATATTAGAACATCAAATACTGCTAACACCATACTGGTCGAGGCACAGAAGCAAGCCCAAAAACTAGGTGATCAATTTGTAAGTATAGAGCATCTTCTCATTGCTCTACTTGAAGTAAAGAGTGATGTGGCAACGCTTCTAAAAGATGCTGGAGTCACAAAAAAAGAACTCTTAATGGCCATTAAAGAGCTACGCAAGGGTAAAAGTGTCGATAGTCAAACATCAGAAGACCAGTTCAACTCTCTTCAACGTTTTGCTATCAATCTCAACCAACAAGCACAAAGCGGTAAACTCGATCCTGTAATTGGTCGAGACGATGAAATTCGTCGTATACTTCAAATTCTAAGTCGACGTACTAAAAACAACCCAATCCTTCTGGGAGAACCAGGAACAGGAAAAACTGCCATCGCAGAAGGTTTAGCGCACCGAATTGTAAGAGGGGATGTCCCTGAGAACCTTATATCAAAGCAGATATTTAGTTTAGATATGGGGGCTTTAGTGGCTGGAGCAAAATATAAAGGAGAATTTGAAGAGCGACTCAAATCGGTCGTTAATGAAGTGATTCAAGCCGAAGGAGAGGTCATTCTTTTCATCGACGAGATCCACACCTTAGTCGGAGCTGGAAAAGGAGAAGGGGCCATGGATGCTGCCAATATATTAAAGCCAGCACTTGCTAGAGGAGAACTGCGATCTATTGGTGCAACCACATTAGATGAATATCAGAAGTACTTTGAGAAAGACAAGGCATTAGAGAGGCGTTTTCAAACAGTCATGGTGGATGAACCTGACACTCAGAGTGCCATAACTATTCTTAGAGGGATTAAAGAAAAATATGAGACACACCATAAAGTAAGGATCAAAGACGAAGCGGTGATTGCTGCAGTAGAGCTTTCAAACCGTTATATAACCGATCGTTTTTTGCCAGATAAAGCCATAGACTTAATGGATGAAGCGGCATCCAAACTACGTCTAGAAATCAACTCTGTACCTGAAGAGATTGATGAGATGGAACGTAAAATAATACAATTAGAGATTGAAAGAGAAGCGATCAAAAGAGATAACAACCAAGAGACACTTCAAGAACTAGAGAAGCTAATTGCAGACCTTCAAGAGCAACTTAATTCTCAAAAAGCAAAATGGAAAAGCGAGAAGCAAACCATTGATGAGATACAAGAATCCAAATTAGAACTCGAAAGTCTAAAAAACGAAGCGGAGATTGCAGAACGGCAATCAAACTATGAGTTGGTGGCGGAAATACGATACGGTAAAATCAAAGAGGTAGAGTCTCGTTTAGTGGAGCTCGGAAAGGTGGTAGAACAACATCAAGACCAGACCTCCATGATCAAAGAAGAAGTAGGACAAGAGGACATTGCAGATGTGGTAGCCAAATGGACAGGAATACCTGTAACAAAAATGCTTAAGAGCGATAAAGAAAAGCTACTTCACTTAGAACAGGCCCTACACCAAAGAGTCATTGGACAGGAAGAGGCAATCACTGCGGTTTCAGATGCTATTCGTAGAAGTAGAGCAGGACTTCAAGATGATAAAAAACCCATTGGTTCATTTATCTTCTTAGGATCCACAGGGGTTGGTAAGACAGAACTTGCCAAGGCACTTGCCGATTTCTTATTTGATGATGAGAACATGATGACTCGAATTGACATGTCGGAGTATCAAGAGAAATTCTCTGTAACACGAATGATTGGATCTCCTCCAGGATATGTAGGTTATGATGAGGGAGGACAATTAACAGAAGCTGTAAGGAGAAAACCATACTCAGTAGTGCTATTTGACGAGATAGAAAAAGCCCACCCTGATGTATTCAATACGCTTCTACAAGTTCTGGACGATGGAAGGCTTACAGACAACAAAGGTAGGATGGTTAATTTCAAGAACACCATCATTATCATGACATCTAACATTGGCTCTGACATTGTCCAGGAGAGCTTCTCTAATACATCAGAAGACAAAATCGAAGGTGTTATAAAAGAGACCAAAGAAAAACTCTTAGAGAGGCTAAAACAAAGCGTACGACCTGAATTTCTTAACCGAATTGATGATGTTATCATGTTTACCCCTCTATTTCAAAGTGAGATAGTGCAAATTGTCAAGCTCCAGCTAAATATACTACAGCGTCGACTGATAAGCAATCAAATAGAGCTAGAGGCAACAGATGCTGCCATTTCATACATTGCGGAGGCTGGTTTTGATCTTCAAATGGGAGCTAGACCGATCAAGAGAGAGATCCAACGATCTGTACTCAATCCACTATCTAAGGCAATATTAGCCGATCAGGTAATAGCCAAGGAAAAGATTATTCTTGATGCCAATGCTGATGGATTAATATTTAAGAACTAAATAAAAAAAAGAGCTGTCCTCCAAGACAGCTCTTTTCTAATGATCTTAAAACAAATACGCATCACATCTCTGGCTTAAAACAGAAAGCTCCAGGACTAATCTCCACCTCGAAAGTGTCAACAGGAGCACCGCTCTTATCAAAACGATAAACCACACCATCCTGTTGAAAATCTAATGCATCACCAACATAGATATCCCCTGAATAGGGATCAACAGTCAATCCATAGAATCCTCCATACTGAGCGTCCGCATTGGGGTTTTTAATAAAACACTCCGGGTCGGCATTCAAAAAGGTCGGCATTCTATAAATATGCTTATTCAAGAAATACAGCACATCCTTCGAACCATTAAGCTGCACTTCCGATGGCCAATCCTCAAGATCAAAACGCCACGTCTTCAACACTTTTCTTGTTTCTGCATCGATACATTGAAGACCAGGTCTCTCCTGTCCATAAGCAGATCCCTCATAACCACCATCCGTAATGGTCCATATACGATTAAAGCGATCCATCACCAAAGAAGTTGGTTGTTTCAATACCTCTATTTCGTCAACCACTTCATCTTTGGTGGTATCAATAACAAGAATCTTATTATCAAAACTCCAGCAGTTGGTAAACACAAACTGTTTATACTGGACCATTTGCTCGGTAGGATGTTGATAAAATTGTCCTCCATCATTACTTACATCAATATGACCCAACACCTTGCCATTCACAATCCCTGTCTCTTCATAATCACCCAAAGGGTCGATTATTGCAATTGATTTGGCATACAGATCCGTTACATAGGCTTTATGTTTATCCAAAAAATGAATATACCTCGGAGAGGTTAACGTTGGTATTTTTCCAACACACTTGAAGGTGTTCACATTAATCACATAGATTTTACCACTATTATTGACCACAATATAACCCAGAGAGTCCCGGATAGTCATGGACTGAGCAACATCCCCAAGAGGAAGACCATTATTGGTCAAATAGAAAGCTGAATTGGTTACTTCTCTATCCGCCATATCATAATAAGATAAAGAGGCATTATCATACATGAAGTTCCCCTCATTAAGGATAAAAAGACCAGAAGATTGACTATAGTGATCTAAACGCCTCTCCCACATTTCATTATCATGCATACATGCAGTCAAAAATAGCAATATAGCAAACAGGCATACAGTGAAATATCTCTTCATAACTTTAACAATTTAAAATCACCGTAACACCATAATTACGGCGAGGCATAGGACTCGAAAGAATAGAGCGATAGACCTCATCAAATAGATTATAGATACTAAAACGAACCCTGATCTTCTGATCTTGATTCTCATACAACTGGGCTCCTAAATCCAGCTGGTTCATATGATATGGATAGAGCCAATATCGATCCTTAGGCGTATTACTAGTTGTGGTATAACGCTCACTAAAATAGTTATATTGGTATGCTATATTAAACCATCGATAATCCACTGTTCCTAACACATTGGCTGAATGAATTGGGATATAAACCAACTGTTTCTTGTATGATTTATCTCCAAAGACACCACCCTTCTCCATATTGATAGAACGTGTATACGAGTAGTTGCTCTTTACTTTGAAGTTTAGATCTCCCCACTGCCTATTCCACAGCAGCTGAACCTCTACTCCTTTCGATATAACATTTTTAACATTACGTGGTTCCCAGTAACCTCTAACACTTGGAATCCAAATAATCCAATTGTCTATATCCGAATAATAAGAAGTCACACTCCATTTGAGCATATTTATGGACGTCCCAAGAATACCTTTTAATCCTACCTCGGCAGTGTGACCATCTTCGGGTTTCAAGTCTGAATTACCCCCTGGTTGCCAATAGAGATCATTCAAGGTTGGCGCATGATAATTCTTTGACAAGCTACCATGTAAAATCAGACCATAGTTCTCGCTAATCTTATAATCAAAGCCAGTAAACCATATTGGATTCGAATAGACATAATCTTGCCACTCCTGACGCACTTGTGCCGAGACGTTCCACTTTTTTCCAAATGATTGAGCCACCGAGGCGTAGACAGAAACAACATCTCGGTCTCTCTTATAACCTGTCTTACGTACAGATTCATAAGTATCCACCCAGCTCTTATTATAGTCAGCCGACCCAGTAAAATGGAACAGATCATAAACTGGCAGCTCATATCTCACACTATTTTGCAACTGATAAGATTTACTCTGTGAATGGATGGCATCCTTCACAACTCCACCTCCCACTTGATTCTTCAGGGTATAGTCCAGTTGCTGCATGGACCCTCCACTTTTAATCTCCAGTTTTGAAATATCCCCATAATGTTTCCACTGAATAACACCACGATGAACATCATCTAATTGGTTATTAACATTAGTATTTTCAGCTCCTTCCCTAGATATTACCGTTGGAATACTCCTATCTGCTCGCTGCCCCCAATAGTTAGCAGAGAGAACACTCTTATCATCGATTCGCCAATACAACTCTTGCATCAAGCCATAGTTAAAGTAATCGCCATTCTTAAATGTATCTTCTCCATAGACCAACTCTGCTGTAACCGGATCTATATATTTAAAATTACTCATGTTATAGAAAGGGTAATCATTTTCTGAACTTCTAACATACAATCTTGTCTTCGACTGAAACTTATTAGAACCAAAACCTATAGAGCCATACTCTTGATAGGTATCATAACTACCAATAAACTGTACATACTTTGCTTCAAAAGGATCGTTCCACTGCACTTTATTATTCAGATTCACCACTCCTCCTAACCCTCCACTTTGAGAGGCAATAGAAGACCCTCCATGTTCAAGAGATACATCATCAACAAAGAACACAGGAATCAAAGAAAAATCGACCATTCCTGTCATCGGAGAGTTGATATTCAACCCATTCCAACGCACCTGGGTATGGGATGCTGCCGTTCCACGAAAAGAGGCCGTAGCCAATGCTCCTTGTCCTTTAGTCTTGATAAAAATCGGCGTATTCTCCGATAAAAGGGCAGACAATGAACTTCTTATCTTCTGTGTCATCACCGTAGAATCCACGTCGCTCTTGACCATTCCGGCCTCTTCCACCTTAAAGATATATTTGGCATTCACCGTTACAGTCCCTGTAACAATGGTACTATCCACACCTGCTTGGGCAAATAAGAGTTGTACACAAAATAGCAATACAAATAATACTTGAATCTTTTTCATTACTCACTAAAAAAAAGGGCAACATATTCTGCCCTATTTAAATCACCTTTACTTCTTTATAAACTTCAATGTTTCACGCTGACCATGCTCTTGTACAACCAAATAATATACACCAGAAGGTGCATATTCCATAGAAATCACCTCACTACCATTGTAGTTTATTATTCGTCCATACACATCTCCCACAGAACTATAAATAGTGATCTCAGCATTAAGCACCCCATGAACTCTCACTTCTGACACCGTAGGATTAGGGTATACATAGATAGAAGCCTTTACTTTTTCAATCACAGGAGTACTTTTATTTGGAGAAACCTTCACCACAAACGCTCTTGTGATCTCTCGATTCTTAGACCAGCGACAAGTCAAAATGACCTCTCCTTCTTGCTTCGCATGCATCAAACCACTGTTATCAATAGTAGCAATACTCTGATCACTTGTCTCCCACTCCATCTCTTGAGACAGATTAGGAATACCAAGACTAACCACAAGCGCATCAAACTGAAAGCGATCTCCAACATTAACTTCTCCCTTATCTTGATAAGGATAGACTCCAATATTCTCAGGTTGATTACTGATAATACAGTCGGTCACCCCTACGATAGTAGCATCTGGTTTGGTCGCACAAACCCCTCCTATTTCTGTAGATAGTTCACCAAGAAATCCCCCGTGGTGTAAGATACCATTATAAATACATACAAAATCAATTTGATCTAACACGACATGGTTACCCTCTACATCAAAAGCCCAGTGGATGTCAAATGCATCCCCACCGTAACCTTCCTGAACATCTAATGTGTATGGGTTATCGGGGATATAAGCTTTCGTAGATCTTCTGCTGAAACGATGATTATCCGCATATCCATAATCAAACGAAGGGTGAACCACATAGCCCTTGTGGGTGGTTCGAGACTTTAATCGTGTTCCCTTAAGTGTATACTTATCTTGGGGTATACTAGGAAAGTTACTCGCTTCTGGATAATGGTTCTGAAAATGCCTCTGTCCCACCATATATTTCACGACTCCGGACTCTCCATCGGATGTGATATAGGGAATATCTTTTAACCCTTTAGGGTTAGTATAAGTGACCGTATAATCTAACACTGTCGACTTTAGATAGTGAGCACTTCCTCTTAGTTCATACCAAGTATCATCTGCCAATCCATTCCCATTCACATCTTTCATTACTCTTACCACTCCTGGCTCAGAGCTTCCAGGAAAAGGATTCCCTATAATAGTAAAATCAACGCCATAAGGGTTGTCCTTGTGGTTCAATATTGGTCGATCAAAACCATACACAATATATCCGCCCCATGCACCTAGACTTACGATTTTGGGTACACGGCCACTTCCGATATTATTTCCTAAAGTAGATTCAGCAACCCCTTTTGATCCGAACACTTCGGTATTAATAAACTGACCTGGAGCTGGATAATACTCAATTAATTTGGTCGCATAGTTTGGGGTAAAATCATTCTGATCAGAATAGATGAAATCAGATGCATTAGAAATTTGTACCTGCAATCTCGTCACAAGCACTAGTAAGAATAAAAAAGGGTAAAGTTTTCTCATTTGGATCTAAAAAGTTTCTCGCTACAAATAGATAATAACGATATGGTCAAATCAATCATATCACTGAAATCAGGCTCTATTTATAGATATCATTGCTACTCAATTATTTGAACAAAACATTCTACAGCAGCAATGATCCAAAGGAGTGTACGCACTTACGTTATCCATAATGAAGTACCGACCCTCCGCCTGTTCGCCGCAGACTGTAGAAATCTATATTTCATTGGCAGGTCTTCTGACTTATCCCAATCACTAGAACCTTCCCATTCTACCTATGGTTGAACAGTGGTATTACCTCCAGCAATATTGATCGACAATCTAATCAATCAGGATTCACAGCAGCGGGAACTGTTACCGATTCAAACGATATTCCCTTTTAATCCTCTAGTATCAATACCTTCGAGGAACCAATGCAATTGCAAAGGTATAAAAAGATAGTCTATATATTAATATTTATTATTGATTATCTATCAACCGAAACACCATATCTAAACAGATTGATTATTTGGCTCTTTGATGTACAGTTATTCTGAGTAAAACAGAAATTTCTCTCTCTTAATCATTATTCTAAAGCAACTTGAATTGCATACACATAAGATCTAATGTAGGGTACTCCTTATCGGAAATAATTCATATCCTAGCCCTAGCTATCTAGAAACAATAACATTCAGTCACATTAAAACGAATTGAACATGAATAACTTGCATCAATTAATGTAAATTTCACACAACATATACAGGGAGCATAGAGAACTATTTTATACATTTGCACACATAATTTTAAATACAACATATAGTAGGTATCAAGCTGAGTAGTTTAACAACAGAGCTAGGCTGATTTAAAAAGGGAATCTAGTGTAAATCTAGAACAGTACCCGCTGCTGTAATGCTATAACTAAGGCAAAACATAAATATATATCCACTGAGAGATAACTTGGGAAGGAAATGTTTTGCCAATAGCTAAGTCAGAAGACCTGCCACTATTAGTATTAATGCATTTTATAACACCTTCGGGAGCTAGGGTGATCGCATTAGAGCAGGCATTAAATAGATTCACAATTCAGTGTTCACCCTATTCCCCCAATAGGAGTTAAAGCAGAGACATTGAATTAAGAGCAACTTCTCTAATTGATAATAAGATCAATCCTCACTCTTCTTAGGACAAACAAAATAGTTATTATTCTAATATCATGAAGAAAAAACTACTTTTATTACTCCCACTCTTATGCATCCTATTTAGAGTAAACGCACAAGAGTATCAAGAGAGTTTTGAAAATCCCAACTGCCTTACTCAAAACGGTTGGACCATCATTAACAATGATGATGATTACCTATGGACAATAGACACTGATGATGCGCATACAGGTAATAAATCGGTTGCCATTATTTCAACATTTAGTGCTAGCGACGACTTCCTCGTCACACCATTAGTAGAGATCAAAGAGGGAAGTACTTTCTCCTTTTGGGCCAGAAGTCAATATAGCTTCTCTCCAGAGAAATTTTCAGTATACATCACCGAAGGTGCTCCCAAAAGAGATAACTTAACCAAAGTACTTCAAGAAGTAGAAAATGTCCCCGCTGCGTTTCAGCAATACACCTACGACTTAACGGCATATAAAGGGAAGAATGTATACCTAGCGATACATACAACATCTGAATTCAAATCTAAATTAATCATTGATGATGTTTCTCTTCCAGCAAGACACATTCCCAAGGTAGCACCACTGGTTCCTTCCTTAACCGTGCCGTCAAATGAAAGTACGGATATTGAACCCACAACTACACTTCAATGGGATGCCGTACCATTTACCGACTCCTATCTCATCTCAATAGGAACCAACCCTGAAGCAGATAATCTATTCATCAATAAAGAGATCACATCTCCTTATCTAGAAATAAAGGATCTTGATTACAGTCAAAAATACTACTGGAGAGTCTCTGCAAAAAACAGTTATGGCACCAGTAATAGTTCTGAGATACACTCTTTCAACACAATGGATGATCCTACAGTGACAACCTTCCCTTGGATTGAAGATTTCGAAAGCAAAAGATTCCCTCCTTTAGGATGGAAAACGATCAATGTAGACAATGACACAAAACAGTGGATTAGAAGCCTAGCTGCAGGAGTATCTAGTTCAAAATGTGCAAGCATTAATGGCTATAGACTAGCTGATGATTGGCTAATTACTCCGCCAGTACAACTACCCATCAGAGCACTACTAAAGTTTTCAGCCAAGACTTATGGAAGTGAAATTGAGATAGGCATATCAACAACGGGCAAATCAGTAGACGATTTTGAAATCGTCCACACCCAAGAGACAACAGGAAGTTTTGATGAGTACCTTGTAGACCTTTCAAAATACCAAGAACAGAAGGTATATGTTGCATTTCATCATAACGCTAGACAAGCACTTGACCTTGATGATATTTCAATAAAAGAAGGTACTTCCGTTCAACTTAATAAAATTACTTACAGCTCACCTTCCAACGCTGGGATGGCAAGGGGAAGTGTAGATCAGTTACTAACAAAAATAGAGTTTGATCTAGTTGGTGATGTAGGAACACTTCCTTTAGAAAACCTTCAAGTGAGAGTGACACCTAATAGTGCGGTCAAGAACATTAAAGTATTTCGTACTCTGTCTGACAAATTTTCCGACCAAAATCTGATCTCTGAACATGCCATCACAGATGATAATCTTCAACTAATTCAGCTTGAAGATCAAACACTAAACAAAGGAATAAGCTATCTATGGATCACTGCAGACATAAACGATCATGTTGCTTTGGGCACTGAAGTAAAAGCCACTCCATTTAGTGCTAGCATAGCACAAGAAGAACATTTACTTGATGAGAACAGCAGTTATCAAGCACGACAAGTAATGAATATTGTCGAGATGACAACTGGCACAAACAATCTTACGGTAGATGGCTCACTATCTTTCTATGACGATGGGGGAATGGATAACAACTACTCCGAAGAGTTTGAAGGAACCGTTACCTTTCGACCAAGACAAGAAGGTAAGATCATCTCCATTTCATTTGATAAGTTTGATATTTTCAACACCTCTTCGATAGGGAAAAACGATCTCTTTGAAGTATATAAAGGGGACTCTAAGAACTCGGAAAATATTATTGGCACATACTCTAAGACGCCTGCAGTTATTGAGTCTGAGAGCTTAGATGGAGCACTAACCATATATTTTAAAGCAAACACATCTCTTCCACGATCAGGTTGGGAAGCTACAGTAAAAGAGGTGACTGCACAAAAAATGACAGTAACTTCTATCGAAGGGATAGCTCCTGCAAACAAACGATTCAAACCTGCAGATAACCACGTACTGCTAACAGGAATACATATTGCAACAAGTCATACAATATCACCAATGCATCTGACTTCTATTCCTTTTGACCTAACCGACAATAATGCTCTAGATAACATCTCAAGACTCCACCTTGTTACTTCAGGAATAAAAAAGAGTCCCCTAAACATTGAACCGATATCAACCATCGAACTAACAAGTAAAACGGGGCAGTTAGATGTCGATATTCCTCTTTCTTCTGGCGATAACTACTTTTGGATTCTTGCTGATATCAAACCTACTGCCAAGAACGAAGAGAAATTCTCTCTATCGTTAACAGAACTGAACTTTGGAACAACTAAATCTCCATTAGCTTTACAAGAAGAGTTTGATATTTCGACTGACTATACGATGCCTGAATCGGGATCAAACACTGTGAATATCGGGACTGAAGGCATCCGTTTTACTGACAGTGGAAAAGATAATAACCATCATGTTACCGACAACACGATCGTTACTTTCGTGCCTAAGAATAAAGGGGATAAAGTAAGAATCACATTCAGTGACTTTGATCTTAATTATAGTAGATCATCCTACTATGGTACTCGTTCGGAGTTTACTATATACGATGGTTCATCGACCACAACCACTCCACTATTCAAAATAGACTCTCGCAATAAATCAAAAGGTCCAGGCAAAGCCATCACATCGTCCAGTGATGATGGCGCCTTAACCATACGCTTTGTTGCAAACACAAGAACCTCGTCCCAAACGAAAAAAGGGTGGAATGCAGTGGTAAAATCGGTAAAAAACGAACCGATTCATGCTAATAAAGTGGTGGTAAACAACCTGAACCCTACTGAAAGTGGTATCGGATTAGAGTCCACACCACTCATCAATGCAGTGGTGACCACCGCAGGGCTACAACCAAATGCCACTTCCGGTAACATTACATGGGATCTTGACTTCGGCAATACCAATTTAGAGAATCTTGAGAAAGTCAATTTATACTATCTGGCAAACAACAATAACTTTAGTTTGGCCCAAAAGATACAGAGCTTCTCCAAAGAGCAGTTACCACAAATTCAAAGCAGTCAAGAACTAGCAGAAGGAGAGAACTATTTCTGGTTTACCTTTGATATTGGATCTAATGCAGTAGAGAATCAAACGCTTCAGGTCAAAATAGATCAAACACGTGTTACATCCCAACCCATCGAAATAGAGGGAAATAATGAATTTGCTCAAACGATACTTAAACGATTCATCAATTTCTCAACCCAAACGAACACATTCACCGTTGGAATTCAACCAGTAGGTTTTTATGACGATGGAGGAAAAACTCAGAATTATAGTCAGAACATCGACCACAAAATCATCTTTATACCTGAAACCGAAGGACAATATGTCCGAATTGACTGGAACCAAATTGCATTAGATGACATCGGATTTGATGAACTAAAAGTTTACAATGGGAAAACCGCAACGGACGAAAACCTAATCTCTTCATACGAAAAGACCCTCAACACACCACAAATCAATAAAGCAACCAATAGTGAGGGGGCATTGACAGTACATTTCAAATCGTCGGCATATGGGGTCCCAAAAACTGGGTGGGATGCTGTAGTAAAAACTTTTACCCCAACACCTATTTCCCTATTCAGCAACAACGTGACACCAGCTCCTTACAACTCAATTAAAAAAGGAGAAGAGAACTATATTGTTCTTAAATCAGAACTTTACTTTAAAGGAGAGAGAGACTCTGAAATTATCTCTGAGATCGAAGGAGATATAGGTAGCACCACAACGGCTTCTGATATCTTAAGAGCCAAACTGTGGGTGTCTCATAATTTAAATAATTTTAGTCAGGCAGAACAAGCTGGAGAGTGTCTCATTAACAGCCAAAACAGTCGTTTCAGTTTCGACACCAATATAGAAGTGAACAAAGAGTCTAATGTATACCTATGGATAACATTTGACATTGCCTCTAATGCAACCATTGGTCACTACATTGATGCAAATATCACAACACTGCAACTGAAGAATCAGAAGTATACACCCAATGCCAAACAAACTCAAAAAAACGCCATTCAAGGAGGAATGCATGGGATATATACTATTGGTATATCAGGTGATTACTCAACACTCACAGAAGCCATAGAGACACTCACAACCAGAGGAATAGATGGAGCAACGACTTTAAACATACAAGATGGCACCTACCCTGAAGTAATAACCATCCCTTTCATCAAAGGAGCATCAAGTATCAACACCTTACGAATCCAATCGGAATCTGAAGATGCAACAAAGGTGTTATTAAAAAGTAAAACGGCATCCAATGACATTAATAGCTTTATTACGATCCACAGAGGTAGACATATAACATTTAAAAATGTTACAATAGAATCCACCCATACGGGATTAGATCAACTAGTATTAATTGATGACAACAGCCAACACATTAAATTCGAAGGTTGTCGATTAAAAGCACCGATATCCACTTCCTATCAAAATGACATCAACTTAATCAAAACAGAAGCCGAAAGCATCAAGAATCAAAACAATGACCATCTTCAATTCATTTCTAACCATTTTGAAGGAGGTTATATTGCTCTAAGCCTAGGAGGTACGGGCACTGTGGTATTACCAAAACAGAAAGATTGCCTAGTACAAAACAATCACTTTTTGAACCAAGGATCTAAATCTATCTATTGTCATGACCAAATCAATATAACGATTCAATCAAATCACATTGAGAACACCGAAACCACGAAGTCGGGATATCAAGCAATGGATATATATCGTGCAAAAGGAGGGGTGAAAATTTTCAATAACACCGTAAGCCTTCAATTAAGTAAAAATGCCATAGGCTTAGAATTGAGAGGTTGTGAGGGAACGGAGAAGAATCCTATAAGACTCTTCAACAATATGATCTCAATTAATAGTAAGACGGGAAAGAGCTATGGTTTGAACATCACTCGTCAGACACGATATATCGACGTTGCTTACAACTCTATAAATATGTATGGTGCGAATGCAAGTGCCGTAGGTGTTGGATCTTTAAGTAGAGGGAAAGTGAGCTATCCATTAGCCCACATCTACCGCTATAATAATGTGGTGGCACTAATTGGACAGTCCATATACTTTAGAGATTCTAATGAGCAAGATCAAACACAAGTATTCAAGAATAATCTTAATGCTGCTGAAGGAGTACAGATAGGACAAAACAGATACGTAGAGATAGAAGCGATAAATAACCTTTCAGCATTCTCTAATAATATCTCCTCACCGGCAGCGTTCATATCTGACACGGATCTTCACCTAACCCATATTACGGAACTAAATATGGGAGAGATAGTCGATCACATCACAAAAGATATTGACAACGACAACCGCACCTTACCATACTCTTTAGGAGCGGATCAATTTATTGAAATCACTCAGGTTCCTCCTGTAATTATCAATGGATACCCTAAGGTTGTGGGAGCAACTCACGATAAAATATCGGTTGAAGTAATGGCAGATAAAGCTGGAAAAGTATTCTGTTATATCTATAAAGACAAAGCGTCTGCACTTACTGCCGATGAAATCATTGCTCAAGCAGCAGCAAATGCAGCAATAGTGTCCAAAAGTTTGGCAGCAAACAAAACAACACAAGTTGCATTAAAAGAGTTAAGCCAAAACAACGATTACAGGATCGATGTAGTGACAGTAGATCTACGTGGGACTCCATCGGAATTAAAGCATATAAAGGCACACACCCCTTATGCACCTACGCAAATTGCAGACTTTGAAACCATCAAAAATAAAGATAGAAAGATTATCTCTGGAACAGTAATTGCTTCCAATGTGACCATTAAAGAGACATCTACCGGTAGCCACAATCATGTTGCAGGCGTGTTGGCAAATCAAACGGCTACATTCCTATTCAACAACACGGCAGAAGGATTGACCACTAAAGGTTTCTACCTTCGTAGTGATGCTTCTGCGACCATGACCATTCATGCAAAAGATCAGACAATGAACATCTCACTAGCCTCTACAAAAGGGCAGTGGCACTATATCTCATTACTGGAGTATGGAGATATTCTATCTTTTGATATCGATGCACAGTCGTCTACATTATGGATTGATGACATTCATAGAGCACCCGCAGCATTATCGGTAGCCCCAATAGCATCAATAAGAACAAACAAAGCAGTAGCTGCAGAAGTCTCTATTGAAGTGTCAGGGGGACATGCTCCTTATACGATTCAATACAATGAAACGAAACAAACCAACAGAACAGGGATTTTCTATCTTGATATAACACTTGAAAGTTCAAATACGGCTTATTTCACGATCACCGATCAAGAAAATACTGCCATTACTACATCCACAATCATTGAAGTAACCACACCTATTGGCACCATGGATTTTGAATCTTTCCCTGTTGAGCCAAATAGTTTTTACAGAGGGATTGTAGTGGACGGTTCTGTACATACCAAACTATTCGAAAGCGGCATAGGAATGCCAACATTCTACAGTCAAGAAATGTTTACATGGACAGGATTAAATATTTCAAACAAAACAAACAAAGATGTGGCTGGTGGATTGGCAAATCAACATACTGCGATCACAGGCATAGGAGCTAACGATACTAAAAACTACGGGGTCGTTTATGCATTCTCTAAAGAGACCATTGAAATATCAGGTCAACCAGAAGGAGCAATTATCTCTGGAATGTATGTAACCAACAACACCTATGCAGTAACATCGATGAAACATGGTGATGGCTTTGCAAAGAAATTTGGAGGAGAAACAGGTACCGACAGCGATTGGTTTAAACTAGTAGCCACTGGTTACGATGCGCAGAATAACAAGACTGCAGTAACCGAGTTTTACTTGGCAGACTTCCGATTTGATGCGCCATCGAAAGATTATATCATTGAAGACTGGAGATGGATGGATCTATCGGTTCTAGGCAAGGTTAGCAAAATTGAGTTCTCCATGGAGTCTAGCGATGTAAACCAATACAATCAAGCCAACACCCCGGCATACTTCTGTTTAGATAACTTTAATGGCTCCAGTCCATATGATCAAGGACCATCATTAAAGAAAGAGATTCCAACCATTCTGTTTAAAGACCAAGAGTACACCTTAGATCTTAAGGAGTATATCGAAGATCCTGATGGTGATGCCCTCTCATTTGCTATTGAGAATCTAAATGAAACATTCGTTTATGAAATTAACGATGGCATATTGATAATAAGAAAAGGGATCAAGAGTGTTCAACCATCTCGATTTAATATCATCGCTAAAAGTCTTCAGAAGCGCCTCAACATAGAGGTGCAAATTGATGCTTCAACAGCAATATATACAAAAGAGCAAACAACAACAATCAAAGTAGGACCAAATCCAACAAGCAATTATCTGAATATTGAAAGCGTTTTACCTATTCAAAATATTCAGATCTATAGCCAATATGGACAATGCATACTAAAAAAAGAGATGAGTGATTACAGCGATCGTGTTGATCTATCGTCATGGGATAGAGGGGTATATTACATTCAAGTTCAAGTCCAAGGCCAAGTAGTAAAACAAAAGGTGATACTACAATAGAAAAAACGAAAGAATAGATTATATCTCGGTTTAGATTCTATGTTTGGGGAGTCGCATTCATGCAATGCGACTCCCCTTCTTAATCTCATGACAAACAAGATATAATCAACTACTTTATGGTTAAAAACACAAGTGGAGGATTATGTCCTTTTGATTTATCTCTAGTTCGATAGCGAACTCTAGTACCCATGATTAATGTACTTCCCTGTATACCTACAGGGTGATAGGTGTTAGCTAAATTTCCTCCTCCAGATATTACATCTAATCGAATAAAGTCACCTTCTTTCGCCCTCTTAATAAACCACTTTCGGCTATTAATCGAAGATCGATACCGATACCGATCTTTCTTATTATTAATACAAAACAACAGAAGAGCATTACTTTCCCAAAAAGACCCCAAAATATATGGTTTGGAATCGTTCACAGACTCATCATCTTGTTCTGAAACAAAACGGTACTTATTATATGCTTTTTCTGAGGCCATATCATAGGAATAGACACGTTTATATCCAAAATCACTAGTAATAATTCTCTCCTCGCCATGACAACACACATGACTTAAAGGCACACTGTAAAAGCTACGATTGCTTCTATCAATTTTCGTGATCCTCTTTACTCTTAAAGAAGCGTCCATTTTGATTATTGCATTTCCTACTTTGTTTTGTAGGTATCGCCTTGGTTGCTTATGGGGTGTCACGGCATAAATTTCGCTTCCACAAACCACTATTTTCTTTACGTTTAGGGGAATATACTTTTCTCGTTTATACGCTCCCTCTGGTGTAAAATAGAACAGATTATTGTCCGATAAGACCACTAGCTCTTGATTAATCTTATCGAATACCACACTCTTAATTAAACCTAATTTGACACCATCATTATATCTAGATATACGACGAACAAACTTTCCCTCGGAAGTAAAAACCACAATATAGGAACGTGTTTCAGAGTACGCATAGATATGGTTCGGACTAAAACAATAAGCGATTAAATCATTCAGGTCACTTTGGGGAGTCCACTCCAGGTTTACGACATTAGACTCAACCATCTCAGACAGTGACACTGGTTTCTGTTTCATTAGTGAATCAATGTACACCACCTCATAACCAACGGTATCGACAGCGATTGATTCAGCATGTTTTAGATCTAACACGGTCAATGCTTTATCAGAAACACGATATATCTTGTTCTTTAGGAATTTGGGAAGAAGAAATAACACAAAAATAAAACTTATAGTAAAAATCCCATACCCAATTAATATTTTGTTACTCTTTTTCATCTACTTGACTCTTTTTGAATTGATATTCAGAATAATACTTCACAACCTCCTCAATGGGAATAGCACAACGCTCCATACGTTGAAACAACGCATCTAACTCTTCTTGGTAGAACAGATCACGCACTCTAGTTTGAACCTCCTGTTTAGCCTTTGGTGAAACAAAATATCCAATACCTCGCTTGTTATACAACACTTTACGTTCGACCAACTCGGAGAAAGCATTGGCCACAGTGTTTGGATTCACCTCTAACTCTACGGCAAATTGCCGAACCGAGGGAATCCGATTACCAGCTAGCCATATCTCGTCCAGTATGTTCTCTTCGATCATATCACATATCTGAAGATAGATTGGTTTTTTATTATCAAAATGCATAATTAACGGGCCTCCTTCTCTTTAATCTTATAATAGATTGGAATATATAGTCCAAGGTTGTAAACCACAATCCATAGAGAAATGACAGGATACAACATCGTTGTGGTGTAGGAGTAAGTCGAAGGAACTTTAAACACATTAAATGTGTAAAACTTAAAAAAATTACGAGTCACCTGATCAAAGTTACTAGCAGTGCCCCATGCTATAACATGTATTATTAGAACAATCAAACCAACCATACCCAACAAAACAGCAGTGGTTTTCAAGAAGTGATTATTTTTAAAGACCACACTCCCCAATAGATATTTCACATGAATAGAAAAACAAAAAGAAACAAACAACGGGAACAGATAATACAGGGTTTCGAATAGAGCATAAGAACCATCATGCATAAAATAGGGTTGAATAGTAAAGAGGTACAACTTCATCGCGAGATAGAAAGCAATCCCATTCACCAGACTCCAAACAAACAGAGAATATAGAATTGCAACCGCAAAACGCTCCATACTATGGATCGGTACACTTAAATAGTTAACTGTTTTTGATGTGTTTGAAGAACTAGCCAGCTGCGTAATAGCATAGAAAGCCAATCCAAGCACCCAGATTATATAAAACTGAACCACTTGACTTAACATAAAAGAAGATTCTATTATACTGGAAGTGTAGCTACAAGTGAGGAAAGTGACAATATAATATAACAGTAAGATGAACAACATACTCAATAAAAGACTTCTCCTTT
>JAONJW010000110.1 GCA_028377305.1 Prolixibacteraceae bacterium
TAATGTATGATATACCAAATGGCTACACTTTATTTGTCAGTGTGAATCGATTTAATAGAGACAAAATCAAATGAAACAAGATTTTGGATAATTACCCCTTACTAATACTACAACCAATAGTTTTTAGTAAACAGAAACGCAATAATAATTGCGTATTATGAGATGATTAATTCGCTTATGTTTTGAATGCAAGTGTCTACATGATCGTACGATAGAGATTATAATAAGGGTGATGTCAAAAGTGAACTCATGCTTTCGTTCAGGATTACTTTTGGTATCATTGAGATCTATTTGTAATTGTTCGTGGAATCGTATAATTTTAACTCTTGAAAGGCCGTGATAATATCGGTTTCTAGCAATTAAAATATGGATTAGTGACCTTTTAATTGTGCTTTTATTTTATGAACAAGCCTATGTTATTTAGTTAAATCAGATAGATTGAGAAAAAAATACATTATTGAACAGTTGAAAATCTCATTCGAACGAATGTTGTTTAAGTTTAGATATGCTGATTCTAACCCTTATATCTATTGTTTGTTAACTAAAGTTATAGATAATGGACATCGTTATTATTTCTATAATGAAATAGAAGCTATGGTTGATGAAATTAAACAAAGTAAGAGAGGTAAGAAGAGGGGATTGTTTGAAATACCTGATGAAAAGGAATTGTGTTGTATTTATAGGCTTGTGAATGAGATTCAACCGCAATGCATCTATTTTTGTGGTCATGATTTGGAGTTATATAAATCTATATTAGGTGCAGTTGATTCAAATATTCAGTTGAAATCTTATGATGAATATCTTTCAAAAACGGTTAATAGTGACAGGATAGATTTAGTTTTTTGTAATGTCTCTACTTGTGATAAAATCTTAGGTCTATTTGAAAACATTCATATAGGAGATGTTGTTATCACTCATGGATTAAGATCTATAGATGAATCTCAGTTGAGTTGGTCTTCGTTATTGATAGATACTGTAATTTCGTCTTCTATAGAGTCTAGAGCTTTTGGTGTAGGCTTTACTGACCCTAAGCTTCCTAAGCAAAACTATTATATAAACTATTAGTCTATGAAAGTATATACAAAAACTGGAGATAAAGGTAAAACAAGTCTTTTAGGAGGTACTCGTGTTGACAAATTTCATCCTAGATTAGAAGCATACGGTACGGTTGATGAACTGAATAGCTATATTGGAATGATTCGATGTTTTACAGAAAAAAGTTCTCAAGAAGAAATAATTCTAATAGAGATTCAAAAGAAGTTGTTTGTAGTTGGTGGAGTGTTAGCGACAGATATAGAGAAAGTTGAAGAGTCGAAGCGATTGATTTGTAATGAAGAAGATATTGTTCTTTTAGAGAAGGAGATCGATCGCATGGACGAATTTTTAGAACCGATGCAATTCTTTATCCTGCCCGGAGGAGAGCAAGGAAGTTCATTTTGTCATTTAGCCAGAACAGTGTGCCGACGCACTGAAAGACTTGTGTTAAAATTATCTACCGAAATGGACATACAGGAGAATGTTTTAAAGTATTTAAATCGATTGTCTGATTATCTGTTTGTTTTGGCTCGATATATTTCTGAGCAGAAGAATATTGAAGAAACACCATGGATTCCGTGATTTTTTTTATCTATTTTGTTTTGCATAAAGAAAAAAATTTTAAATTCGCAAAAAATAAGGTAATCTATCATTAATAAATAACTAGAAATATGTATTGGACGCTTGAATTGGCTTCAAAGCTAGAAGACGCACCATGGCCAGCAACAAAAGAGGAGCTTATCGATTTTGCAACACGCTCTGGAGCTCCAATGGAGGTAATAGAGAATCTTCAAGAGATCGAGGAAGAAGCTGAGGTGTTTGAAACGATTGAAGATATTTGGCCTGATTATCCTAGCAAGGATGACTTCTTCTTTAATGAAGATGAGTACTAAACTCTCTTTTTCCCTTATGTGCTAGTAGTGTGCATGACAGAGAAGTTGGCCAATTATGGCAAAGAATATAAAAAAGACCGTCTTGTTGAATTTCAAGACGGTCTTTTTTATATCTATTTTATGTGAAGTTAATAATGTCTTTATCAGTAATCTCGTTGTCTGATAGGATAAGTAAGCGTTCGATAACATTTCTCAATTCACGGATATTTCCTGTCCATTTTTTTTGTTGTAGAAGTTTAATGGCTTTATCTGAAATGCTTTTAGGGGCCTTCCCATAAGACTTGCTGATCTCTTTTATGAAGTATTCGCTTAGTTCAGGAATGTCCTCTAATCGTTCTTTTAAGGCTGGAATATGGATTAATATTACACTTAAGCGGTGGTATAAATCTTCCCTGAATTTATTTTCTTTTATCTCTGTTAGTAAGTTTTTATTGGTTGCAGCAATCACTCTCACGTTGATTTTGATTTGCTTGTCTCCACCAACACGAGTAATACAGTTTTCTTGAAGAGCACGAAGAACCTTTGCTTGAGCCGAAGCACTCATGTCTCCAATCTCATCAAGGAATATTGTTCCATTATTGGCTTGTTCAAATTTACCTTTACGTTGTTTATTTGCAGAAGTAAAAGCACCTTTCTCATGTCCAAAAAGTTCACTTTCTATGAGTTCTGATGGAATCGCAGCACAGTTAACCTCTATAAAAGGTAGATCTTTTCGTTCGCTGTTGTTATGTAGTCTTTTTGCAATTAGTTCTTTCCCTGTTCCATTCTCCCCTGTAATAAGTACTCTTGCATCTGTGCTGGCAACTTTATCACACATGTTTAGAATTTGTGTAATCTTGTTCGATGAACCTATGATTGCATCGTTATTTGATATCTTCTTTTTTAAAACCTTCTTTTCATAGATTAGTGTTCCTCTCTCTTTTGCATTTTTTGCAGTGATTAAAAGACGATTAAGGTCAATGGGCTTTTCAATAAAATCAAATGCTCCTTTTTTTATACATTCCACCGCTGTGTCAATATTGCCATGTCCTGAGATCATTATAAAAGAAGTTTCTGGTGCTATTGGAATACTTCTTTCTAATACCTCGATGCCATCCATTTGTGGCATCTTGATATCACAGAATATTATCTTGTATTTGTTGTTCTTTATCTTTTCAATGGCTTGTTGTCCATCTTCAGCAGTATCAACATCATAATCTTCGAAGGAAAGAATATCTTTTAAAGAGTTTCTGATGCTTCTTTCATCATCAATGACTAGTATTTTATCCATGATTTTTATTGTTGTTTTTCTCTAAATAATACTCCTTCTGCAAGTGCATATCCTGTTTGGTATATTTTTGATATATTGCTATTTGTCACTACTAAATTAGTTAAAAGGGACGCATAAACAATCATCGTTTCCCTGATTGGAACCATTCCAGCCATATTTTTTCTCTCTTCGCTTGAAGATAAGGTTAACTTGTGATGCAGAGTAGTGTAGTCATTCAACTCAATTTTGTTTAATCTATGAAGATGGGAAATAGGTTTTTGATAATAAATAAGGTCTACATAGGTGTCAAATGCTCCAGAACTTCCCACAAGTGTTGTAGGGTTGTATTTCGCTATCATCTCCCAAAGCACTTTGTGTTGCTGTTGGTAGTATTGAATGATGTCACGAATGTTTTTTTGATCAATCGTATCTTCAAAAGGGAATAGTCTCAATATTCGTGCCATGCCTGTTTTAAAACTTTGACTCCAGATGGTCTTACCATCCTTGATGATGACAAATTCGTTACTACCTCCACCTATATCCATCGTGAGTATTGCAGTATTTGTACCTTCAATTGCATTGAGGATTGCTAGGGTTGTGATCTCTGCCTCCTGTTTGCCACTAATAATAGTGACTTTAAAGTTGTCGTTTTGAGATATCTTAAGGAGTATATCTTTGCTGTTATTTGCTTCTCTCACAGCTGATGTCGCAAAGATGTTGAGTATTTTGATATTATGATCTAGTGCTACTCGTTGGTGTTCTGATAGCACTTTAATAATATTATTAACACCTCTTTGGGTAATATAATTGTTCTCGTAGTTTTCTTTTGAACCTAGTGTTACAGGGAGGGATTTTTTGTAGTGTGAAATTAGATTGTTATTGATCACCTCTGCAATAACAAGAGTACACGTATTGGTTCCAAGATCTACAATTGCCGTCTTCATATGATTCGTCGCTGTTTGTATTTGCCTTACAAGATACGTGAAAAAAGAATATGACTAAAACAACAGTCGTTTAATTTATAATGGTTGTGTACCCTTCACTTTCCCATTCTTCAATGCCACCTTTAAGTACTATACAGTTCTTGTATCCCAGTCTTTCAAGCCTATGTACTGCCATTTTGGGACGCATCAAAGTATTGTCAATTCCATACAGGATTATTGAAGTTTCTTTGTCCGGACAAGATGCTACCATTCTTTGTATAAAACTTGGATCGGTTACATCAAAATTGATTGAATTCGGAATATGATGGTTCATATATGCATTAGAAGAAAGAACGTTTACAATCATTGTTGGTACGTCTGATTCTATGATTTCATTTAGTTGAATAGGGCTTATGTATTTCATGTTACAGATGGTTTTTTTGTATAAAACTATTTTGTGTTGGGTTTTGTTTAAAAAATAGCTTTTTTTCAAAAGATTGATTGTCAAAAGTTAATGTGCTGTATGGTCCAAATAAGTACGATAAAATAAGATCTAAATTGATAATCGTGTTTGTAGAATTAAAAAAGTGC
>JAONJW010000113.1 GCA_028377305.1 Prolixibacteraceae bacterium
AAAGCTTGATATAGAGGAACCGTTCCTACAGGAACAGGAGAATTCCTAAGTATCCACTCTCTTGTTTCATGGATATTCTTTCCTGTAGATAGGTCCATGATGGTGTCAGCTCCCCAACGAAAAGCCCATACTGCCTTTTCTACCTCTTCGTCAATTGATGAACTGATGGCTGAGTTTCCGATATTGGCATTGATTTTAACTCTAAAATTACGACCGATAATCATTGGTTCCATCTCTGGATGGTTGATGTTCGAAGGGATGATCGCTTTTCCTGCAGCAATCTGATCCCTAACAAATTCAGGAGTAACGACTGTTGGTATATTCGCCCCCATATCATCTCCTTTGTGTTGTCCTTGGTTCTGGGTATCTTTATCCAGCAGACAGTTTTCTCTAATCGCTACATACTCCATTTCAGGAGTGATAAATCCTCTTGAGGCGTAATATCGTTGGGTGATTTGATGGCCTTGTTTTGCCTTCAGAGCTTGTTCTCTTTTAAAAATCCGCGATTGTAGTTCCGTTGGTATTGCTTCTGAAATAAGATGCGGTTGTTGATATCTCCAACCTTCTTTGACTAAATCTAATCCTTTTAATAAGTCGATATCAATCTCAGGATCTGTATATGGCCCCGAGGTGTCATATACAGTAATAGGGTGGTTCTTGATCACAATATCCTCTTCTGTAAGTGTATCTGAAAGAATTATTTGTCTCATTGGTACTTTCAGGTTAAACTTCTCTCCTTGGACATAAATTTTTTGGCTTTGAGGAAAAGGCTTTCTGGTAACTTTTGTTCGATCTTTAGTCATAATCTAAAAATTACTTCAGTTTAGGGTGTTCAATTCTACCCTAATCAAGTTGTTGATTAAAAAATAATTTAATTGGTATTCGAGGGTGGTTGGATTTATCCCCCCTGAGTCGCTTTAATAACTAGGATATCATCACCATGATGAAGGAGGGTTTTATCCCATTGATCTTTTGTGCAGATACTTTTATTGATTGCGATAGCAATACCGATGCTGTCAATATTCATTTTTTTTACGAACTGATACAGCGTTAGAGGTTGATCCAGAAATATATTCTGGTCATTAAACATTACTTCCATTAAATAAATTATTATAGGGAGCACTTCAACGATACGGTGTTGAGAAGAATCGTGCTTAACATTTACCTACGCCGGCATTATCCGGATCAGGTTATGGGTATGATCTCAGCCTGAAATTTAAGGCACCCCCCTGTTAATATTACACGTAAATGTAGTGATTTTTGATGAAACGAAAGAAGGAGCTCTTAAAAGAGCTCCTTCTTTATATTGATTTTAAAGAATGCCATTAAGCATTTTTCTTCAAATAGTCATTTACATTATTTTCGATGCGGGCTGCAACATCTGATATATTAGTTTTTACAAATGTTTCGCCTGTGATATACTCATAAAGCTCAATATATCGTTGAGAAACCAGATTAACAAACTCTTCTGTGAACTCTGGCATCACATCCCCGTCACGTCCTTGGAAGTCGTTCTCTATTAACCATTGACGAACAAACTCTTTCGATAACTGCTTCTGTGAAGCTCCTTTTTCAAAGTTCTCCTCGTAAGTGTCAGCATAAAAATAACGTGAAGAATCAGGAGTGTGGATCTCATCAATAAGATAGATCTTACTGTCTTTTTTCCCAAATTCATACTTCGTATCTACTAAAATAAGTCCATTTTTAGCAGCAATATCTGTTCCTCTTTCAAATAGGGCATAGGTGTACTTCTCAAGAGCTTCATAATCTTCTTTAGATACAAGTCCTTGTGAAATGATCTCCTCTTTTGAGATATCCTCATCATGTCCTACATCAGCTTTCGTTGTAGGTGTAATGATAGGGGTGTCAAATTTCTGATTCTCTTTCATCCCCTCAGGAAGAGGAATGCCACATAAGCTACGTTTTCCTGCTTTATACTCTCTCCAAGCGTGCCCTGTTAGATAGCCTCTAATAACCATCTCTACTTTAAATGGCTCACAGCGATATCCAAAAGTTACTGCAGGATCGGGAGTATCTATTTTCCAATTCGGAACGATATCGGCAGTAGCATCTAAGAATTTAGATGCTATTTGATTTAGAACTTCTCCCTTATAAGGAATTCCAGTAGGTAAAACAACATCAAACGCAGAGATTCTGTCAGAAACAATCATTAATAGGTGGTCTTCGCCTAAATCATAAACATCTCTTACTTTACCATGGTAAACAGATTTTTGATTTGGGAATTGAAATGCCGATTTAACTAATTGGTTTTTCATTTGTGAATTATTTTGGGTTATTAAATATTGGATTCGGGATCTTCAAGGGCATCCACAATTTTCTTTACTAGTGGATGTCTTACGATATCAACCAGAGCTAAATTCATGATGCCAATTTCAGGAATGGGTTTTAAGGCATCTATTGTTGCTCGAAGACCAGACTTAAGGTTTCTGGGTAGATCAATCTGTGTGATGTCTCCTGTAACAATATATTTAGAGATTGGTCCCATACGGGTTAAAAACATTTTTAGTTGGGAGTGGGTTGCATTTTGAGCTTCATCAAGGATGACACAAGCATCTTTTAACGTTCGTCCCCTCATATAGGCAAGTGGTGATATCTGTATTATTCCATCTTGCATCATATCATTTAGTTTCTTTGCAGACAACATCTCTTGAAGCGCATCGTAAAGAGGCTGTAGAAATGGATCAATTTTCTCTTTCATATCTCCGGGGAGGAATCCGAGACTCTCACCAGCTTCTACTGCAGGTCTACAAAGTATGATTTTTCGTACTTGATTTGCCTTGAGTAATTGAATCGCCATTGCGATGGAGAGGTAGGTTTTACCACTACCTGCTGGACCAATAGCAAAAGTCAGATCTTTAGATAGAACGGATTCAATTAGTAGTTGTTGGTTACGACTTTGTGGCACTATGGGTTTTCCTAAATGGGTGTAACCAACGATATTTTTTTTGAATTGAAAATCCTTTTCGGTATGTTTTTCTTCAAGAAGGTCTAGTAGGTCATGCTTTGATATGCTCCCTTTGTTGTGGAGTAGCTTGATTAATTTATTTAAAGATTCTGCGCATCGTTCGACATCTGAATCTTTTCCTTTTATCTTAAGTTCATTTCCTCGAGATGTTAGTCGAAGTGAATGAAAATGTGCTCTGAATAATTCTAAGTGCACATTATTGATTCCCCACAGTGTTGAAGGATCATCAATTTCTATTGTTTTTTGTACAATCTCTGTCATATATTATTCTCAAAAGATCTCTGACAAATTTAGTGAATTATTTTTGTGAAATATTCCTTTCGATGGAAGAAGAATAGGTTACCTTTGGTAAAAAGTAACATTAAAGCAACATTATGGTGGCAAGAGAAAAAGAATCGGCTTCATTGGCGAAGCTTTTAAATGTTCTTGATCGTTTAAGGTTAGAGTGTCCTTGGGATAGAAAACAGACTTTCGAATCAATGAAGAGCCTTACTGTGGAGGAAGTATATGAACTTGTTGATGCAATAGGGGAACAAAAATCTGATGAGATTAAGAAAGAGTTGGGAGATGTGCTTCTTCATGTTGTATTCTATGCAAAAATGGCTGATGAGAAAGGCTGGTTCGATGTAAGTGATGTTATGGATAGCCTGGTGGATAAATTGATATTTAGACATCCACATATATTCGCGGATACTAAAGTTGAAGGAGAGGAGCAGGTCCTCCAAAATTGGGAGAAGTTAAAGCTTAAAGAAAAAGGCGGAAATAAAAGAGTGTTAGAAGGTGTCCCTAAATCTCTTCCACCATTGATTAAAGCCTCTAGGATACAGGAAAAAGCACGTAATGTTGGTTTTGATTGGGATAAGAAAGAGGATGTTTGGACTAAAGTTAAAGAAGAACTTAATGAGGTGGAACAAGAGATGATCGATGGTACTGCGGTGGATCTAGAAGGTGAATTTGGAGATTTACTCTTTTCCGTGGTAAATGCAGCGCGTCTTTATGGTGTTGATCCTAACTCTGCATTGGAGAGAACCAACATGAAGTTCACGAAAAGATTTAACTATATAGAAGAAAAGTCTATTGCAAACAGTAAGCCTTTGGATACAATGACTTTAGAGGAGATGGATGTGTTGTGGAATGAAGCAAAAAACATATGATGTATTGTAGAAATGCAAGACGAATACTTAATTTGCTAAATTAAACTAACTGGGATATTAAGGATGGACATTAATTATTCGATTTATCATCTGGTCTATTGTTTCAAAAATAAATATGGGATAGAACTAACTAAGAGTTCTATCCCATATTTATTTTTGAAACAATTATAATATAGAACTATTTTTTATCCGAGTTAATTGCAAATTCAAGCTT
>JAONJW010000111.1 GCA_028377305.1 Prolixibacteraceae bacterium
CACATCCACGTGATGCTAAGACTTACGATACGCAGAGATTAAGAGAAGAGTTTCTTGTTGAGACAGTATTAAACGAGGATAAAATCGTTTGGAACTACTCACACTATGATCGTTTAATGGTAGGTGGAGTTATTCCAGTGAACCAAGAGATCGTACTTGAGACTATCGAACCTTTAAAGAGTGAGAACTTTTTGGATCGTCGTGAACTAGGGATAGTGAACGTTGGATCAAAAGGTATTGTTGTTGTTGATGGAACAGAATACGAGATTGATTATAAAGAGGCAATCTATGTAGGAATGGGATGTAAAGAGGTTGTGTTGAAAAGTTGTGATGCAGCTAATCCTGCTCGTTTCTATATGAATTCAGCTCCAGCACACCAAGCTTTCCCAACCGTAAAAGTAGGTCGTGAGGATGCAATTGTGATTGAGTTAGGAGAAGCAGAGTCTTCAAACCGTCGTACATTAAACAAGCTAATTGTTAATGATACAATCAAAACAAACCAATTGCAAATGGGTATGACTGAGTTGCACCCAGGAAGTGTGTGGAATACAATGCCAGCACATACGCACAGTCGTCGTATGGAGGCTTATTTCTATTTTGAAGTACCAAAAGCGCATTCTATTTGTCATATGATGGGTGAGCCAACAGAGACACGCCACGTATGGATGCAGAATGAGCAAGCAATTTTCTCACCAACATGGTCAATTCACTCAGCAGCAGGAACAAGTAATTATACTTTTATCTGGGGTATGGGCGGAGAGAATCTAGCTTATGGAGATATGGATGTTATTGCAACACCAGATCTACGATAATTAATTAACAGGATATAAGAACATCATTAAATATAAGACCAATGATTTTAGATTTATTTAGCTTAAAAGGGAAGAACGCTCTTGTAACAGGAGCTACTCACGGACTAGGAATGGCTATTGCTTCTGCACTTGGTGAAGCAGGTGCACAGATCATCGTAAATGATTTGAATCAAGAAAAACTTGATGTTGCAATCGAGGAGTACAAAGCAAAAGGTATCGATGCAAAAGGTTATTTGTTTGATGTAACAAATGAAGAGGCAGTGATCGCAGCTGTTGAGCAGATCGAAGCAGAAGTTGGACCAATTGGTATTCTAGTAAACAATGCTGGTATTATCAAGCGTGTTCCTATGCAAGATATGGAAGTTAAAGATTACCGTCAAGTTATCGATATTGACCTTGTTGGACCTTTCATCATGGGTAAATATGTTGGTCGTAAGATGATCGAGCGTCGTGAGGGAAAAATCATTAACATGTGTTCAATGATGAGTGAACTTGGACGTAATGATGTTTGTGCTTATGCATCAGCTAAAGGTGGTTTGAAAATGTTGACTAGAAACATGGCTACTGAGTGGGCTAAGTATGGTATTCAAACGAATGGAATCGGACCTGGTTATTTTGCAACTGCGCAAACTGAGCCTATCCGTGTTGATGGTCATCCATTTAACGATTTTATTATTAACCGTACGCCAGCTGCAAGATGGGGTAACCCAGAAGATCTAGGTGGTACAGCTGTATTCCTAGCATCTAAAGCAAGTGATTTCGTTAACGGTCACGTTGTTTATGTAGATGGTGGTATTCTTGCTACAATCGGAAAACCTTCTAACGAAGCGTAAGAGACAATTATATTTTAGAGACCAAGGATTTATTCCCTTGGTCTCTTCTTGTTTTGCAAAAAATAATATTTAAGTAAAAGTTATTATGGTAAGGCTATATAAATATGCAGTATGGATGTTTGTATTGGTTTTGTTTGGATGTTCTTCAAGTAAAACGAATATTAAACTAGAAAACAATTTAGATGTAGAACGTGCAGACGAGCCCGTGGTTATTGGTCGTGCAGAGGTGGAGAAAATGGCTGGAGTAGTTGTTTCAGACGATATGGTACCTTCTGTATTTTTGGATGGGAAAGCACTACCTTCACAGGTAGATGATTTAGACCATGACGGTAAATGGGATGAGTTTGCATTTTTGTATAGTTTTAAGCCAAAAGAGCAAGTAACTTTGACCATTGAGTATGTGAAGAAGTCTGAGATGCCAACATTTAAGCAAAGAACAAATGTACGTTTGGGAGTTGGTAATAAGAAGGACGGCTTTAAAGGCGTGGATCATGCTTTTTCTCCAAAAGGATTTCAAGGCAAACCATTGCGTTACCAATCGGAAAGTGTAGCATGGGAGAATGACAAGATGGCTTTCCGTAATTATTTTGATATACGAAATGCAAAAGATCTTTTTGGTAAACTAACTGAAGATATGATCTTGGACAATGTCGGGGCTAAAGGAAACTATCACCAATTGAATGATTGGGGTATGGATGTCCTTCACGTTGGTGCGTCTCTTGGATCTGGTGGACTGGCTTTGTGTCAGAATGACTCTTTGTATCGTTTAGGAAGTACAGATGTTTTTGAATTTACTTTGGTAAGTAAAGGGCCAGTACGTTCAATCTTTGATTTGGACTATAAAGGATGGCATGTTGAGAACAAGGATTTAGAGGCTAAAGAGCGTATTACTATATGGGCTGGTCATTACTGGTTTAAGAGTGATATCACAGTAAAAGGCGCGAACCCAGAAAGTACATTGGCGGTAGGTATTGTTACTTCATATTTGAAAACGCCAACTTCATTAGAGAAGATTGGCCATTTTGTGATGGGATCAACTCTAGACAAGCAATCTGAGAATAAAGATGGTTTGGGGATGGGTATTTTGATTCCAACTAACGAGTTTGTAAAGTCTGCAAATGCACCTGATGCAACTGTTTATCCTTTGGGTTCTCCTGAGTTTGTAAAAAATAGATATAGAAAAGCGGTTACGGAGACTTTCTATTTGACGCAGAAATTATCTAATCAACCTTCTACACACTATTTCTTTGCTGTCTGGGAAGAAGAAAATAAGAAGTGGGCTTCTCACGATACTTTCAAGGAGATGATGAAAGAGGAGAGTGAAAGAATCGCACATCCAATTGCAATTACGTATAACAAATAACATAATCAGAGAAACAGTTAACTATTAGTTATGAGTACTACTAAACCACAAGGTACATATAGATATCGAATATTGGCGATGCTTTTTATTGCAACGACAATTAACTATATGGACCGAAGTATCATGGGGGTTTTAGGACCAACCTTGATGGATAAATTTCAATGGACAAATACCGACTTCGCGAACATTAACATTGCATTTAAGATGGCTTATGCCATTGGTATGTTAACGATGGGAGGTATTATCGATAAATTCGGAACACGTATTGGGTATGCTATTTCAATTGGTATTTGGAGTTGTTTCGGAATGTTGCATGCAGCTATTCAGCCAGCTTTTGCTTTGTTCGGTTTCATGGGTGCACGTTTTGGCCTGGGATTGGGTGAGGCAGGTAACTTTCCAGCAGCAGTTAAGACTGTAGCAGAATGGTTTCCTAAGAAAGACCGTGCTTTTGCAACAGGAATATTCAATGCAGGTTCTAATGTTGGTGCAGTATTGGCTCCAGCTGTAGTTCCTCTAGTTGCTGGTGCAACAGGAGAGCACTGGCAGTATGCTTTTCTGATTACAGGATTCTTTAGTATTGCATGGGTTCTTGTTTGGTTGAAGATGTATAGAAGACCTGAGGAACATCCAAAAGTGTCTGCTGAGGAGTTAGCGTATATCAACCATGATTGTGTTGTTGTAGAGGATGATAAGCCAGTGGAGAAATTGCCATGGTCTAAGGTACTCCCATTGAGACAAACTTGGGCTTTTGCTATTGGTAAAATTACGGATGCTGTATGGTTCTTCTTTATGTTTTGGAGTGGGATTTTCTTTAAGCAAATGTTTGGCCTTGAAGATATGCATGAGTTAGGTGGAGCTTTGGTTGTGATTTATATTGTTGCTGATATTGGAAGCATTGGTGGTGGTTATCTGTCTAAAATGTTTATCAATAGAGGTTATAGTCTGAATGTTGCTCGTAAGTTATCACTTTTGATTTGTGCCTTGTGCATTATCCCGGTTGCTTTTGCACCTTTGACAAGCAATGTTTGGATTGCTGTTACATTGATTGCATTGGCTTCAGGAGGACACCAGGCGTGGTCAGCGAACCTATTTACTTTGGTGTCTGATGTGATGCCTAAGAAAGCGGTGGCTTCAGTTGTAGGTATTGGAGGAATGGTTGGAGCTGTTTCAGGTATGATTGTTGACTTTGCACTTGGTCAAGGATTAGATGGAGCAGGTAAAGAGTTCTTCTTGGTAATGTTTACAGTAGCTGCATCACTATATTTGATTATTCTATTGATAATTCACTTATTGTTACCAAAATTAAAGCCTCTGAATGAGAATTTAGAATTGGTTAGTGAGTAATTATATTACTTAAATATATAGAAAAGGGCTATGTTTCAAACTTAGCCCTTTTTTTTTGTGCCATGC
>JAONJW010000112.1 GCA_028377305.1 Prolixibacteraceae bacterium
CTTCTATTGTTTTTCGAGACCACTTATTTTCATCATGCGCATCCTTAACCCCTGTAAAATGGTATCCCCATTGAATGGCAAAGATATCATACACCCCGATTTTTGGAGTGATGTGCGTTAGATGGTCAGATTCTTGAGCTAGATAGTTAAAACGAGCATAATCCATAATGGATGGTGCAGTTGCAGCATTTGCTGTAAATGACTTACTTCTCAAAGAATCAACTGTATAAGTAAATGATGCTCCCATATTGTGAGCCAAACCTAAGGTATGTCCAATTTCATGAGATGAAACAAAACGCACCGCTTCACCCATATGCTTATCAGAAAAAACATTCGCTCTAGACTTTGGATCAATAATACCCGTTTGAACACGCATCCAATCTTGTACTGCCACCAATACGTTATGCCACCATATAACATCCGCCTCGATGATCTCACCCGAACGAGGATCTACAACACTAGGTCCCATCGCATTGGATTGATCAGATGCAGCATAGGTAATAACAGAGTATCTTACATCATCAATATCGAAATTCTTATCAGCTTCAGTTATTAGCTTACAAGTGATAGCATTTTTGAATCCTGCTTTTTCGAAAGCAATATTCCAATCATTTACTCCATCGATGATGGGCTGTTGCCACTGCTTAGGAGTTGCTGGATCGACATAGTAGACGATTTGTTTCTTTGGTTCAACCAATTCGCCTCTAGCATAAGCTTCAGGATCTTTAGGCTCTAATCTCCATCTAGTGATGAGTTCTCTTTTCTCTACTTCTTGTTGTGCATCATTGAAATACCAACGATCTTCCGTAAAGTATCCAACTCTTTGGTCGGCAAAACGTGGCGTCATTGGCTTCTTAGGAAGAAGCACTAGATTAGATGTAACTTCAACGGTTAGACGAGCCTCAGATTCCATTCCCGGAATCTTTGTTGTTTGAACGGTTTTGACTAATATGTTCTTTGGAAATGATTTTATTTTACCAATATATCCATAATTCTTGGATGGGCTAGTACCTATACCTACAGAACCAAATACATTAACAAAACTCTTTTCACTTCCATCATATATCTTATTTACTTTAATGACAACAGCAGTAGAGTCACTATTATAAGCTTCGACTTTAAAATTCTCAAGAATTGATTTTGTAAAGTTTCTCTTTACACTTTTGGTTATATTGTCATTCTTAGGAGATTGAACAAATGGCTTGTAATTCATTACAAACACTTTCTTCTGCTCTCTATTTAGATGAAACTGAACAACCAAGCTTTCAAATTTAATCCCCTGGTTTAATCCGGCTTCATTTAACTTTGCAGGAACTTTCGACAATTTATTCACGACCAACATATCTCGGTCCATCATTTTTAATGGAATCTCAAAGTAGAAGTTTGTAGTGTCCTTTCGAAGCACATTAATAAAACCTGAATCGCATTTAGCCTTCTTAAACTCCTTTTCATAAGGGGTCTTTACTACTTCTTCTTTCGCATCTTTATCCTTCTTCTTTCTCTTTAACCACGAAAACTGTGCTGATGAATCAATAGGATTCACCATTGCGGCAAGAAAGATTAATGTAGCAACTACTCTTAACATACTGTCGTTTTTTCCTTATTATAAACAATAAGAGATGATCTATTACTTTTTACAGTTCCAAAAACAAAATGGAACAAATCACACAAGTTGTCATCAACAATAGTATTTCAACAACAAAATGTTACATTCACAGACAATCTCTTTTAAGAACTTATAAAAAAAACGAAGATCAGGGTTATTCTGAAGCGATTTAGATTGAAACATCAATATTAAGGAGTAAGCATAATGATATTAGGAGTGAATAATCATTTCTCAATTATTGGCAACTCTGAAATATAACACTCATCGGTGTGATAAAAACGACACGACTTCAGCGTAAAGGTTTTATATCTTAACCTCATTAATCTATGGCCTAAATTCATTGAGAAACCACTCTGCTCTCTTTTGTTTAAATTATTACAAACCACAATATAGTCGTCCTCTTTAAATATCTTAATGTTTAAAGGAGCATCTTTAGTTGCCACATTATGCTTCAATGCATTTTCAACAAGTAACTGTAATGACGCTGGAGGCAACTTTATTTGCGCTGATTCCTCTTCCAATTTTTGACATACGTTGAAAGACACTCTCTCTCTAAAGCGTAGCTTCTGTATCGCAAAATAATCATTTGCAAATTTAAGTTCCGATTCTAAAGAGACTAAGTCTTTCATCTGTGTCGATAGTTGATATCTCAGAAGATTTGATAACCTTTTAGCAAAGGTACAGGCGTCTAAAGGGTTTCGAGGGATTAGTACTATAAGAGAACTCAAAGAGTTAAATACAAAGTGAGGATCTAGACCAGTTTTTAACAGCTGAAGCTCTGTCATTGCAAGTTCTTTACTCTTTCGCTCCTCACTTATTCTTGTTTTGAAAAGCGATTCCTCTGCCCTTAACCTTAACTTGTGTTCTCTATCTGAAAAGAACCATGACACTATAACAATAGACATAACACAAATCAGAAATAGGATTAATATCAGTGCTAAATTACGTTCTATCGCAGATAAGAATTCAGTATAGTTAAAATTTGGAGTGTTACCAATAAGCAGCCATCTTTGTCCTCCAATACTCATCATTCTGTAGGCACGTATAACTTCTGTTTGCAAGAAACCTGAAAACACAGTACGGTACTTTTTAAACATTTCAGGTTGGCACTCCTTAACTATCGCTCTGTCAATCTGGCTAGGAGATAATTGACCAATAAGCTGTTCTTCTGGATGATATATATATCTCCCATTTTCGTCCAATATCTCAATATAGTTGCTTGAATGAATATCAAGCTTCGCAACTTTTTGATGAAAACGCTTTAGGTCAATTGTAATTCCTAAAATAAAAGGTTCCTCAATATCAAAAGAAATATACCCAATATCCATTAAAAAAGTGTCGCCTTTTCGATAAGGACCAATGGTGTAATTACCCGCTTTGCCTAGTGAGTTTTTTCTTGCTTTATTCCATAAGTTTGAATGTTCAGGTAAAGAGTTATACCATCCATCAACGACAGTAGAATCTGACTGAACGTAGGTCTTAAGCATACTTGGAAATTCTCTTTGTCTATGTGGATAGTTGACAAAGTAGAATACACTTTTTTCATAGTCAGAAAAATAACTCTTTATTAGCTCAAGATTCTCAGATGCTGCAATGAGATTAAATCTAGTCCCGGAATCTTTAGCTTTATGATATATAGAATCACGAAGCGTCGTAAGATAATAAACACTTACAACCACAATCGTAAATGCGACAGCTAAATATATTCGTACTTTTGTTGGAATTCTCATGCTAATAGCCAATTTTTAAAGCTTAAAACTTTTGTAGCACTTAACAGGACTAACTCGTCAGTTTCGGGGAATAGATTGAGTTTATATCTATTGTTTGAATACAATACCAACTCTTTAACACTATTTTTATTCACCATATAAGACCGGTTAACACGGAAAAATTGACATGGATCTAACTGCTCTTCTAACTCCTTAAGCGTAGCATCATAATAGAACTTTCGTCGATCTTCTGTAATGGCATATAGGTATTTGTCCTCAGCTATGAAATAACATATCTCACTTACACTTATGGGCTTATATATACGTCCTAAACGAAGCATCATTCGCTGAATATATCTTTCTGATACATCCTCTGTTTCTCTACCATTGTCTGCTTTGCGTTCAATATAGTATGAAGTTAGCTCTTCATATTTTTCAAGTGCTTTTACAATACACACTCTATCATAAGGCTTAAGGATATAAGCGATACTATTCTGTTCAAAAGAAGTTTGAATATATTGATCATAAGCTGTCAAGAAAATTATAGGAGTAGAAACATTTACCTCTTTAAAGATATCAAAACAATCACCATCACTCAGGTGAATATCCATAAACACCAAATCACATTCATGCGATTTAAACCATTCAATACTATCCTTTACAGTATCAAGTTTACCGCAGATTTCTATCGTATTAGGTGCTATGTCTAATAAATTTCTTTCTAGTTCTTCACACAATAACTCTTCATCTTCAATTATCAATACCCTCATGAAATGTGTATAGAATATATATGTCAGCAAATATTGCTATTTTACAACAAAAAACAATCAATTTTCACCATTATTATTTAGATTATTATCACAAGCAATAATAACTAGCTATTTATCTATGAAGCAACCCATAAGATCCATGAGCTTAGAAGTGGATAGAGTATCATCTGACAAACAGACAATATTTGATCGAAGATAGAATGGCTCCCTTTTTTTAAGTGCATCATGAACAAAAAGATATAACTCGTCCTCACTCTTGCCTTTCACAATTGGTCGCTGGCTACTGTTATGGATTAATCGCTTAATCAAAAGATCCATTGG
>JAONJW010000114.1 GCA_028377305.1 Prolixibacteraceae bacterium
GACACCAAACGATTGAAATGATTAACAACCTATATTACAAAACCATGAACTATAAAACACTGATAGTGACAGCGTCTTTTCTTATCACGACACTGAATCTATTTGCCAAAAAGAGCTGTGACAGTTGGAGCAGCGACCTACTACAAAAACGAACGGCATACCAGAATGAGATGAAAAATGAGAAACCTTTATACCTATCCAAAGTGATGGGTAAAGGGATGACCGATAAGATCTCTGTGGATGTTTCAGGCCTAAAACAGATTGCCCTTCGGTCGTGGACTACAGAGGATGGAAATCGCACAGATGATGCATTGTGGATGAATCCTATCCTGATTACTACGAAAGGAGATACGGTACGAATCGAAAAGGGAGATATCACTAAATATTACGGATGGAAACCGTCGTGGACCAAGAATAGACGTAATTGGGATCTTAAATATAAAGGAGAGAAGCCTGCACATGCATTTTATGTGTTTGGTAACGCCATCCAAAGATTGATGCTAAACAAGAAGTATAAACGATTTGAAGCAGAGGTTGCCTTTGAAGACGTCTCGAATAGATATGCTTCGATGCAGTTTAGTGTATGGAGCAAAGATCCTATCGATTTGTTAAATGGTTTTCATCGCGATATACCTCTCTATTTTGGTTCAATCAACACAGGAAAAGGAGGAACCATTCATTGGTTTACACACAACGAAGTGGAAGCCATCGAGCCTTCAGTAAAACGATTAGTAAAAACGTTAAAAGATCCAAGTTTCTACAATCAGAAGGTTGCTGCGGCATTAAAACTGCAGGGAGCCTCTAAGAAGAAAGCGTTGCTAGATCTTATCCCTCAACTACTGGAAATTAAGAAGCTACAAAATGAGATTATTTGGGTAAAACCGAACTCTATCAAGTTGGCTCTGAAAGATATGTATGGTGAGGATAGCGCAAAACTTAATGCCACATCCGATCTAGTGAAATATATTGAAACTCACTTGGCATCGGCACAAAAAGGGATCTATAGCTACGATAAAGATGCTTTGGCTGAAGCAAATACGATTATTAGTATTCAAAAATCGTTGTTGCTAAATAATAAACTTTTAGATGTAGATAAGTTTTTGACCGTTCAATACCATTTTGATCCTACGAGTGCCCATCAAGCAAAAGCTAGAAATATGGGGATGCCTGCCAATAACTGGTCGGCTCACACCTCGAAGAAACAGACTGGATATGACTGTGAGTTGGTGGAGTTGAGCAATCTTCGTGGAGAGGTAAAAAAGCGTGAGATATTCAAACCAAAGAAAGATTACCCAATTACAGATGTACAATTAAACTGGGATGGTGAACGAATTCTATTCACTTCTGTGAGTGATAATAATCGTTGGAATCTATTTGAAATAAATACGGATGCTAAAGCTCTACACCAAGTAACGAATATCGATGAAGATGATATTGATTTCTTTGATGGGACCTACCTACCTAATGGTAAGATTATCACTGTATCGACCCTTGGATATAATGGCGTACCATGTGTGAATGGAAATGACAAGGTCGGAAACCTAGCCCTTTATGATCCGAAAACAAACGACCTACGACGTTTGAATTTTGGACAAGAGAATGATTGGGACCCTGTGGTGATGAACAATGGTAAGGTGATGTACCTTCGTTGGGAATATACGGATAACACCCACTACTTCTCTCGTATTATGATGCATATGAATCCAGATGGCACCAATAAGAAAGAGCTTTATGGTAGTGGATCCTATTGGCCGAATACCATGTTTGATGCACAACCCCTTCCAGGAAAGAATACCAATAAGTTTGTTGCGATTGTCTCTGGTCACCATGGTACTGATAGGTCTGGACGGATGGTTATTTTCGATCCGAGCAAAGGTAGACAAGAAGAGAAAGGGGTGGTTCAAGAGATTCCTTTTAAAGATAGAAAGGTTGTTCCTACCATCGCCGATAGATTGGTGGATAATGTTTGGCCTCAGTTCATTAAACCTTACCCATTGAATGAGAAGTATTTCTTGGTGTGTGCTAAGATGGATAAAGATGCATTGTGGGGAATCTATCTGGTGGATATCTACGATAATATGACTCCTGTACTATTAGATGAGTCTATTGGCTATTGTGATATCGTACCAGTACAAAAGAGAGATGTCCCTCCTGTAATCCCAGAGAAGGTGAAGTTAGACCAAAAAGATGCAACAGTTTATATTCAAGACATCTACGAAGGACAAGGACTAAAAGATGTTCCTCGTGGTATGGTCAAATCATTACGAATTTTTGCATATGAGTACGCTTATATCAAGTCGCCTTCCAATCATGCGGCACAAGGAATCCAGAGTGGATGGGATATTAAACGTATTTTGGGTACGGTTCCTGTAGAAGAGGATGGATCGGTGATGTTTAAGATCCCTGCAAATTTACCTATCTCATTGCAGCCGTTGGATAAAGATGGTGCAGCCATTCAGTGGATGAGAAGCTGGATGACCGCTATGCCAGGAGAAGTGGTTTCGTGTGTAGGATGTCACGAGCATCAGAATACCATTGCACGTCCAAAGTATACTATTGCATCTCGTAAAAAGCCAGTGGCAATTACCCCTCCCGAAGGTGGTATCCGTTCGTTTACTTTTGATCTAGAAGTGCAACCAGTATTAGACAGAAAGTGTATTGGGTGTCATGATGGAAGCAATGGATTAGCAAACTTTAAAGACAGATCTATAGATAAAGTAGTTAACTATAGTAAGAGCTACTTGGCATTACATCCATTTATAAGACGTCAAGGACCAGAGGCAGATATCTACACAATGAAACCGATGGAGTATCATGCCAATACGAGTGATCTGATTCAGATGTTGAAGAAAGGACACCATGGGGTAGAGCTAGATGAGAAGGAGTGGCACACTCTTTTCCAATGGATTGATCTTAATGCGCCATATCATGGTAAATTTAAGAGTAATAAGCTAGACGGGATAGACCAAGTGTGTCGTCGTCAAGAATTGATGAAGAAGTATAGCAATATTTCGGTAGATTGGGAGAAAGAGATTGACGATTACGCAAAATACTTGGAGTCGCAAGGTCCGATTAAAACCGTAATGCCAAAGAAAACGGAACAGAAAGAGATGAAGTCATTACGTGTTCGTAAATGGCCTTTTAATCAGACTAAAGCAAAAAACATGGTAGCCAAAGCAACTACTAAATATGTTGAGATTGCTCCAGGGATGAAAATCAAGATGGTGTACGTTCCTAAAGGTTCATTTGTGTCGGTAGATAAAGATCTTAATAGCCACCATATTTTACAAAAAAAGGTAAAGATAAAAGAAGGATTCTGGATGAGTGAATCGGAGATCTCTAATGAGCAATTTAGAGCAATCTACCCAGAGCATGATAGCCGTTTTATTGCACAACAGTGGAAAGATCATACTACTCCAGGATATGCAGTCAACAAACCAACACAGCCTGTGATTAGAGTGAGTTGGAACGAAGCGAATAAGTTCTGTGATGCCCTTTCAAAGAAAAACGGAATGAAGGTAATGCTACCTACAGAACAGCAATGGGAATGGGCAGCCAAGTGTGGAACAGATCAAGGATTCTGGTTTGGTTCAATTAATTCGGATTTTTCTAAATATGAAAACTTTGCAGACGATAAGCTGGCAAATATGGCAGTGATCGGTGTGAATCCGATGCCAATGAATAAGAACCACTGGTTACGTCCTTATTACGACTTCATTCCACGTGCACACCATGTGGATGACAAAGAGATGTTAACCGCTGCAGTGAAATCGTATGAATCCAATGCATGGGGACTATACGATATGCTAGGAAATGTGGCGGAGTGGACTCGTACATCTTATGTAGATGCTTCGGATGCATCTAAAACGTTCAAGATTGTAAAAGGTGGTTCATGGAGAGATAGACCAGAAAGGTCTACTCCTCAAGTTCGCAACTTCTACTATCCTTGGCAGAAAGTGACGAAAGTCGGTTTCCGTATTATTATCGAAGAGTAGATTATTAACAATTCTGTATTTTTTAGAGGCTGTCTTATCAAGGCAGCCTCTCTCTTTTTATAGATAGCAATGGGGATTATCCTACTGTATAGAGAAGGATCTTTGTGAAGCACAACACCCTACTACACAAAGAGGTGGTTCGTAAATAAGAGTGTAGACTAGAACCTCTCTACCCCCTTATCCAGAGTTATCGAAAGAGCATTGCGGCAGAGGATCAAGAGGATGCAAGGGGATTTCGTTTTAGAGCTGTTAGGCAACATTAGACTCCGATTGAAGGTATATTGCTACTCTTCTATTTAAAAGTGTCTTAAATCACTGTT
>JAONJW010000115.1 GCA_028377305.1 Prolixibacteraceae bacterium
TGAAGGGCTATCAAGAGAGGTGATTAACCAGAAGATTTCGGGATACAGAACTATTTGTGAAAAGGTTACTAAAACAAAAAAAGGTACCTATAAAACATATCTATGTTTTGAAATAGGAATGGATGATTTGTTGAACCCTATCTATGATAAGATGTCTAATGATGCTAAGCTTCGTTTGGATTATGATTACGAAAAATTTAAAAAAACATTCGAACAAGAGTTGAAAAGCTCAGAACTTAGATAAGAATAAGTTTAAATATTAGGTGGGGCTAAAAGAACTATTGTTAATTTTTCTTTTTGTCCCATTTTTCTATACATATATTTGTAATTTTATTAGCGTTTTGCGACTTAAGTGGAATGGTTACATAATACTTGGGTTGTTTTTCAACATATAAACGATAAGTCAGATTCAAGATTCAGATATGAGAATAGCTTTAATTGGTTACGGAAAGATGGGGAAGACCATTGAGAAAATTTGTTTAGAACGAGGGCATGAAATTGTCTTGGTTATAGATGAACAAAATGCAAATACTATAACATCAAAGGATCTTGAGGGGTTAGATGTAGCCATTGAGTTTACCAATCCTGTTTCTGCGGTGAAGAATTATAATTTATGTTTCGATGCAGGTGTTCCTGTGGTCAGTGGAACTACTGGGTGGCTAGATCATGAAGCGTCAGTGTTTAATCGAATGACTGAAAAAGATGGGACATTCTTTTATGCATCTAATTTTAGTTTGGGTGTTAATCTGTTTTTTGAGTTGAACAAGAAATTGGGGCAAATGATGAATCGTTTCCCTGATTATGATATAGATATGCTAGAAGTGCATCATACACAAAAATTAGATGCTCCTAGTGGAACTGCTATAACTTTAGCTGAAGGTGTATTCGAAACGGTGGATCGTAAAAGTTCATGGACGTTAGATGCTCCTGCTGATAATGAACTGCATATTGAAGCCGAAAGACGTGGTGATGTTCCTGGGATACATGTTGTTAAATATGAGTCAGAAGTGGATGAGATTGAGATCAGTCATAGTGCTAAGAGCCGTCAGGGATTCGCTTTTGGTGCAGTGATTGCAGCGGAGTTTGCTTTTGATAAGAAGGGTGCATTAAATATGCAGGATTTACTTAATTTTTAAACCTAATTTAGACAAGATAAACTAATGAGTTTTATTCAGGAAAAAATTAAAGAGAATAAGAAAGGGTTCATAAAATTTGTTGCCTACTCAATTCTTTATCTCTTATGGCTATTATGGTTAGGAAACTTTTATCTCCTACCTGGTGTTTTTGTAATATTCGATCTTTATGTTACCAATAAGGTGAATTGGACTTTTTGGAAAAAACGTAGACCTGAAGGGGAAAAAATGACTAAAACAGAAGAGTGGGTCGATGGAATTGTATTTGCTGTTATTGCAGCAACATTCTTGAGAGCATTCTTTATTGAAGCTTATACTATCCCTACATCTTCGATGGAAAAGTCGATGTTAGTGGGAGACTATCTATTTGTAAGTAAAGTGAGTTATGGTCCCAAAGTGCCAAACACACCTGTTGCTTTTCCGCTGGTTCATCACACATTACCTTTTACTGAATCTACACCTGCTTTCTCGGAAGTCGTGAAGTGGCCATATCACCGCCTAAATGGTTTTAGCGAGGTAAAACGTAATGATGTTGTAGTGTTTAACTATCCAGAGGGTGATACGGTAGCCTCTAAGATGCAGAATCAAAGCTACTATCAATTGGTGAGAGCCTATGGTGGGGACAAAGTAAATAGCAACAAGAGAGTATTTGGAGATATTCTTTATCGTCCGGTTGATAAGCGCGAGCACTATATCAAAAGGTGTATCGCTTTGCCTGGTGATTCTTTACAAGTGATTCACGGAATTGCTTATATCAATGGAAAGCAACAAGATGACGTGGATCAATTGCAATATAACTACCAATTGCGTACTAACGGATCCCGAATAAACCCTAAGCTATTAGATGAAATTGGGATTGCTCCGGATGATATCTCTACTAATGGTGTAGTCTATCAAATGCCATTGACTACTGAAATGGCGGCGAAATTAAAAAGCTACAAGGGTATAAAATCAATCATTAAATATGAAGCACAGGAACCAAGCTTATCGCTTTTTCCGTTTGATTCTAGATATCCATGGAACGAAGATAATTACGGACCAATCTATATTCCAAGAAAAGGAGCTACTGTGGCATTAACTTTAGGTAATTTGCCATTATACCATCGCATCATTGAAACGTACGAAAACAATAAATTAGTCATTAAAGATGGGGATATATACATCAATGGTATTCCTGCTGATAGTTATACCTTCAAAATGAACTACTTCTGGATGATGGGGGATAATAGACATAATTCAGCGGATTCACGTTATTGGGGATTTGTGCCTGAGGATCATGTTGTTGGAAAGGCCGTGTTTGTTTGGTTCTCTGTTGATAAGTTCAAGAGCTTCCCTAAAAACATCAGATGGAGTCGTCTTTTTTCATTTGTGAAATAAGCAGTTTTAATCGACAGCACATATAAAAAGAAAAAAATATTTATATCAAAAGGGTACCTATTTGCCCTTTTGAGTATAAACTGTAGAATATGGCTAAATTTACTAATGAAGAAATAATTTATGGTATAAAGAATCAGGATCATGTTATTCTACATTCACTATATCGTAGTTATTTTAAAGTGATTTCATACTATATTCAAAATAATAGTGGAACGGAAGAGGATGCTAGCGATGTCTTCCAGGAATCAATGATTGTAATCTATAGGAAGATCCAAGAGAGTAATTTTGAGTTGACCTGTAGTTTTGATACGTATCTATATGCAGTGTGTCGTAATCTTTGGCTTAAAGAGCTTAAGAAGCGAGATCGGATTTCTGAAGAACTAGTGGACGAATCTCTGTTCTCTTCTTTTGAATTAGAAGATGATATGGACGATGTGATTCAAAAAAATGAACGATATCGTTTATATCAGAAGCATTTTAACATGATGGGGGAAGATTGTAAAAAGTTGATGACTCTATTTCTTAAGAAGGTGCCACTAAAGGAGATTGCTCGTCTGATGAATTACAGCAGTGAGCAATATGCTAAGAAAAGAAAATTTCGTTGTAAAGAATACCTTATTAAGAGTATTCAAAATGATGAGGAGTTTAAGGACCTGTAAGGCATCTAGACTCGTCATCTATTTATTTTGATATTTATGAGTCAGTTTAGTCGTGACTCCAATGATGGAAGAGAAAAAGATCTCTTATTGTCTAATTGGAATACGAATACATTTAAAAACCTTTTACACTCTGTTGATATGAATTATCGTCTTGAGAATGAAGTTGACAGTGCTATTGCAGAATTTGATATAATGCATCTGCGCGATCAGCTGGAAATCATTTCCAAATTGTACTTAGACCATGAAGTACCATTTCATTTGATTGAGGGATATAGAGAGAACGGATTAGATGAGGAGGAGAGAAAATCCATCAATATAATGAAGAACCTTAGTAGTGATTTAAACTCACTGTTTGAGTTGTCTGATGAAGTGGATAATGCCATTGAAGAATATGATATTATGTCATTTCGTGAGCTCTTATCTAAGCTTACTAAGCAAGAGAATAATTTACTGAGAAATATTCCACTTAGGTCTATAAAGTATATAGATAAGAAGAAGTAGATGTTGGCTATATTAGCTACTAAAAAAGGCGTTCAATATATGAGCGCCTTTTTTTTTATCTTTTATTTAAACATATCTTTCAATTTATCCTTGAAACTTTTGTGTTCTCTAGGACTCTTATTGAAATTAGGTAAATTATTTAACTGCTCAAGAAGCTCTTGCTCTTCGTTGGTTAGTTTATTTGGAACCCATAGGTGTACTTGAACCAATAGATCGCCTTTACCGTAGCCATTTACATCAGGTAGCCCTTTGCCTCGTAAACGAAGAATCTTTCCTGGTTGTGTCCCTGCGTCTAATTTCACTTTAACCTTACCGTCTATTGTCGGTATCTCTGCATCACATCCTAGTGCAAGATTAGGGAATGTAGTGTAAAGGTTATAAATCAAATCATTGTCGTCACGGATTAATTCTGGATGTTCCTCTTCCGTAATTACTACTAAAAGATCTCCTGGTTCTCCTCCACGTT
>JAONJW010000116.1 GCA_028377305.1 Prolixibacteraceae bacterium
TTTTTCTTCGTGCCTTCGTGTCTTTGGGCTTCTTTTTTTTAATCCGTGATAATCCGTGCAATCCGTCTAATCCGTGGCCAATATCCACTGTACTACTTCTTGCCCCACAACCACAAAATATATCCATTAAATCCGTGGCTATATTTCATCATGTCAAAGAACGATTATAAGCTTATTGTTTCCTGAAAGTATATCAACCGAACCGATAACGCAAAAGGTTTCTAGAATCGGTATGCTTTTGTCGTAAAATGCATATTAATATTTCAAATGAACCACGAAAAAGACAACGAAGAGTACATTTTTACCTCAAAAGATAAAAATGCAGTAGAGAGCAAGAGTCTGACACCATAGTTTTATTTGCAAACACAACCATTATTCAAACAAATAGTATCGAATAGATGGGGCTGATAAACAACCTCCACCCTTTAGATGAGAGTGTCTACACTTTGCAGCATGCAACTCTTTCTAGAGAAGAATAGAGGTCAAACATAGGTTTAGCTCTGACTTAACCCTGACTTAACCCTGCAATAATCCGTACTCTAGCTGCCCTTCGTTTGCCCATTCTCCACCCTACGCCAAGATTAGGCGAAGAAAAAGCAACCGAAGGGCGAACAAAGGGCGAAATAAAGCAGGGTTAAGTCAGGTCTTGGTCACTGTTAATCATGACCGTAATTACGACAATAACCATTGGAAATTCTTGATTATATGACGTGCATAAAGCCATCACCATTATAGGATAGACTTGGTGAATTACCACACCATAAAGTACTACGGATATACTCTTAATGTTTAGAGGGAAAGCGACCAACTAGTCGCAATCGGTTCTCACAAACAAGCTTCGACGATATGGTATTATCTTTTTGAACGAAAAGATAATAGTTGCTTACCCCATTTTATATACTCCCTCCAACTTACTCGATCAATAAAAAAGATCAATGTCAGATATAGAGTCATCACAATCACTGACTTACAAACAAGCTGCCATCCAATAGCCAAAGTTGGAATAGCAAAAGATAGACCAAAGCCAATACCCAAAGCGATGATCATCGCAACAAAACTTCTGCCATAACACATGAGATAGGATATGAAGTCCATTGCAATCATCTTCTTTATCATCATACGCCAAGCGGGATACTGATAAAACAGACATAACACAAAATAGGCTGCAGCCACCATGTTCATACCATATAAACTTCCAATATAAATCACGATTGGAGTAATGCACACCCTAAATATTGTCCAATAAAATCCAAGATCTGTTCTTCCAGTGGCAATCTGTAATGCCCCAACAGGAGCCCCAACAGACTGTACCGCATGTGCTAGAGCAAGGAAACATAGGACATACTGCCCCTGCTCATATGGCACGCCATAAAAGATCGAGAGGATCTCTTTGGCTCCTAACGCCATTAGCATGTAGACAGGAAAATTTATCAATGCAACCCCTCTTACCACCTTCATAAAGGTCACCTTAAGTATCTTATTCTCTTTTTGCAATAACGAAAAATAGGGTTGTAATACAGAGTGAATAATTGGATTCACCAAACGAAAAAACCTCAACACCAACTCCTTACATAAAACATATATTCCAATTGTATTAGATGACAACACAACCCCTAGCACCATCACATCTATCTCTTCTGATATAAAATCTAAAAGTGATGTCCCTGAAGCAAACATTCCTACTCTTAAAAAAGGCTTGGTTTCATGAGGATAGAACTGAAAAGTTACCGGATGGTGCTTATGATCCAACAACAAAAAACATATCGTAGACACCAAGGTTTTAACTAGAGTAGAGTAAACCAAACTATAGATCCCATACCCCCTTATAGCAAGAAAAATGGCAGACACCGTACCAGCCACCACAGATAGCGTTTCTCCGATAAATATCTCTTTAAACCTAAAATGTTTTTGCAAAAGGGTTCGGGGAAGCCTCCCAACAGTAATCAAAAGAAGATTCAATCCTAAGACTCGAACAACAGCAGTCAGTGATGGGGCAGTGTAGAAAATGGCAATCAGAGGAGATAAAATCGTTAAACAACCATACAGCAAAATAGACACCATAACACTCATCCAATACACACTAGCATATTGACGTGACGTAATATCTTGCTTATGCATCACAGCCGAGGTAAATCCCATATCTACAAACACATGGGTGAAATTAATCACAATAAATGCGATCGCCATCTCCCCAAATGCAGACTTCTCTAGGTACCTCGTCAGGACAACAATCTGTAGCAGACCAAATAGAGAGGTTAAGATTTTGTTTCCTGTACTCCAGCGTAAACCCGAAGCCACTTTATTTTGCGATACCCCTAGCATTTATCTAAGGCTTTAAGCAGTCCCAATAGTGTCAAGGACAGCTTCCGCTCCAAACAGTTGCCCTCCTTAAAAAGAGTTTCACAATCTTTTTTCAACGTTTTATCAAAGTCCAACAAGTCGATATGCTCCTTTACATACTGGTGCATCCAGTCTCTTAATCCCTCATTTTGTTTATAGTAATAGTTTAACGGATTCATATGCCTCTTATCGTCCCAAACATCACCTCTCAACCCCAACTCCTTCAACACAAAGGCAGGAATACGCTTCCACAAGATACTATATTTACCTATGGTTAGTCTACGAGCAAGAGGACTAGTAATTTTACATCCTAGTTTTGCCCAACGATACTGGGCCACTTCAGGATGTTTAGATAGGATCCACTTTTTATAGAGACGATGATCATATCGCAACGAGAGAGGGATTTGATACATGGCTTCCATAAACGTTAAATCCAAGAAGGGGGATAACGATTCGGTGTACTGATGATAGACATTGGCACCCAGACTGTAAGCTCCAATGTCACTCGTATAGACAATATACTGTTCTTGGGTGTCATAATAAGATGCATCGAGTGGATTCTGCTTATGCATAAATCGCATTGAATGGCCTGCTTTGGTGACATCAATATCATGACTCACGATGGGGGACGCAGAATTACTTCCAACCACCTCTCCTCCCACAAGCCCAGTATGCACTACGCCATAGGATTCCAAATTCAAATTCTTAACCATACTATAGCCATGAGAGAACCCAAAGTATATCGATAGCCCTTGACTTATCGAAGTTACATCATCGATATTCTTTAAAAACTCCCCATTATCAAGAGATTGGTATATCCATTCATGCTTAAGATCCTTAGCTATCTGTGATGCCACCTTTTGATCTTGACAACCCTTTTGAGCAAAAGTAAAGTTCAATTGATTCTGATATCCCATCTTATGTGCCATCATCACCGTCATTCGTGAATCTAGGCCACCACTTAAGGAGGCGATGTGTCGATAACCATAATCTCTATCCACTTGATAATTTCGATCTACAGCTTTAAGAAAGAGATCATCAACAATCTCGATAGCGTCTTCCATTTGAATTGAGTGGTTTTCCTCAAATGAGATTTTGTGATAGCTCTCTAACAGCGTCTCATATCCATGTCCCTTAAGACGAAAACCTGTCCTCAACCTCTTTATCTCATCCATGATTGTATAGGATTCTGACATAAACCCTTTCGACAGCAGATCATAGCTAGAGCCTATCGATACAGAAAGGTTCCGATCATCACCACGTAACTTCCGGACAAGCTCAAATATATTATTAGAACAGAGCACACAATCCTTTTGTATGGAATAAAAAAGAGGTTTCGAGTTGATGGCATCACCAAAGAGTATCCAACGCCCTTGTTGCTTATCAAAAACAAAACCATAATAGGAGCCTCTTAGCTTTTCATGAAAAGACAAGCCTTCTCTTGCAATAAGTTCTAAGATGAGATCACTCCATGAAGACAATCGATACTGGGCACATAGATCCACCCTGTTGACAAAGACGCCATCTAATATTACTCGATATCTATCCGAGTCAATATCTACTTTGTCTTTATAAAACTTTTGACTCGTTTTGTATTCCACAACAGATAACTCTGCCTTAGCCCCGAGCTCTATCTCTATTAGTAGTTTTGACATCATAACACTTCAATTTTCACACTTTCCTAAACTAGTGAAAGTACTATACTCACCATCTAAACGGTCATAAAGGGGTTTAAGTATAACTAAAGA
>JAONJW010000117.1 GCA_028377305.1 Prolixibacteraceae bacterium
TACTTATTATGGTCGTGTTATGTGTGCTACCATGTATTTCATATGGTCAATACATAGGACTCGAGGGGGAAGTACCATCTAATTGGACATCGACTAACGGAACACTTGGAATGACCAATAGGCATTACAAATTAGGAAGTCAATCAGTAGTATGGTCATGGAATAGTGGAGCAGAGATTTTAATTAACAATCCTAAGAACATGAATACTGCTTTAAATACCTATAAAGGAGGAGTCATGTTGTGGGTTTACAATGAAACGCCTATCGATGATGAAATAGTTGTAGAATTTAGTAATGGTTTAAGTGTCCCTTATTGGTTTAATTTCAGGATAAACTATAAGGGGTGGCGTGCATGTTGGTTGAGGTTTAAATATGACATGAAAGGACCTAAAGGAGTTAATTCACTTACAACAATGAAGATCAAAGCTCCAACATCTCATACTTCTGGAAAGCTGTATTTTGACCGAATGCTTTTCCCTAGTAACCGTATCAACGATCGTGTAACGCCAGATGCTCAACTACCTTATATCAATCCAGATATGAATACAAATCACTGGGGGGCTCTTTATCATTGGGAAACTGCTTTTATTTCTGACCTTCCATTGAAATCAGAATTGACAACTGAAGATATCTATCAGTTAGATACCTTTACGAATAATCTTGTTTCATCTTTAAGCACATGGGTTAGTACCACTGATGTTACTGCTGCAAAAGATTATTTTAACTCTCTTAATATTGAAACAGTAGATGGACAGGTGAAGGGAAAACCATTGGTCTCAATAGATGAGCAAAAGATAAATATATCTGGAGAAGATGAAGTAATGGGGACTGTAAATACCAATTTATATCGTCTTGCAAAAGCATATGTGCGAAATGGTGATACCGAGGCTCTAATGATGTATATAGATATGATGGATTGGCTTATAGACCAGGGGTTTGACTACACAAGTGGTATGGGGACAAATCATCACTATGGTTACTCTTTTGGAGGATTTTGTGAGTCGATACTACTATTAAAAGATGTATTAGCAACCAGTGGTTTATTAGATCGTTATTCTAAAGTAGCAACTTATTGGGCCGGAAATCAAGAGTATAGAGAGAACCCTGATGTAAATACATTTCAAGGGGTTGTCGATAGCTGGTTAACAGTTATCACTTCTCGTCTATTAAGTGTTGCAACTCTTCCAAACTCACCAGAGAAATATCGTACACTTCAAGAGATGAAGCGTTGGGTGGATGAGTCACTAACTCATGCCAATGGAACCATTGGAGGAATTAAACCTGACGGCACAGTATTCCACCATTTTGGACACTACCCTGCTTATGGATCAGGAGGTTTTGATGGACTTGGGAAGTATATTAAATTGACACGCAATACGATCTTTGGACTTTCCGATATTTCTAAAAAGAATATGTGGAAGGGGTTAAAGGCTATGGTTACCTATTGTCAAAAGCGTAAATGGGGCCTTGGTATTTCAGGACGTCATCCTCTTGGAGGTGGACAAATATCCAATGGAGTGATTGCTGCGATAGGACATCTTGCAGTAAGTGGCAATCCTGATACTGGGGCTTCTGTTTGGAGTGACGTAGGAGAGCAGTATTTACGCTTTGAGGTGGAATCTACTACCAATAAACAAACCGTTTTAGATGCAGGAGTTGTTGCACAAGGTCCTTATCAAGGTGCTTATACATTCAACTATGCTGCTTTAGGAATCTATCGTCAAGACAATTGGATGGTCACAATGAAAGGATATAATATGTTCTTGTGGGGTGCCGAGATTTACTCTGCCGACAATCGATTTGGACGCTATCAAAGCTATGGAACGGTACAGGTAATCAATAATGGAGATTCAAATCTAGATAATGATAATGGTTTTAATGAGAATGGATGGGATTGGAACAGAGCTCCAGGTGCTACATCAATACACCTACCATTGAGCCTTTTGGAAGCTCCGAAGGATCTTCAGCAGCATGTTGGTATGGAGAGATTTACGGGATATGGTAATTTAGATAATCAATATGGCCTTTTTGGGATGAAGCTAAGAGAGGAGAATATTACAAATTTCACACCTTCTCACCAAGCGGATAAGTCTGTATTTAACTTTGGGCGTTATGTTGTTTGTGCAGGAACCAATATATCTAATGATAATACAACCTATCGAACAGAAACGACGGTTTTCCAACATCGTTTATCTTTACAGAGTCAACCAGTTGTGGTCGATGGAGCTACCATTACTTCATTTCCATATGCACATGATTTTAATGATGCCAATGCCCATTGGATTATAGATGGAAATAATAATGGCTATTGGATTCCAGCAGGTCAATCGATCGAAGTACGAAAGCAATCACAAAACTCGAAGTCCAATAAGAAAAAGTTAGATACTACTGGCGACTTTGCAGTTGTTGTACTAAATCATGGAAATGCACCAACTAACCAGACTTATCAGTATACAATCCTTCCGAACACTACGGTAGAGGAAATGCAACATTTTGCTGCAGTGATGGGTAGTGCTAATCCTGTTTATGCATTAGAACAAGCAACGACCAATCAACATGTCTATAATGCAAATCAAGAAGGAGTGAAAGGCTATAGTTTCTTTAATGCATCCACTTTGACAGACAGTTATGTTACGGAAGTGAGTTCTGCTTGTATAATGATTATAAAAAGCATAAGCGAGAATCAAATAAAGATTAGCTATACTGACCCAGACCTTCGTATTGATCCAATGACAAACACCAAATCAACTACTTTGAGTCAAATGGGAGAGGGTATCGTTACTTTAAAAGGGCAGTATGCTTTTATTGGTCACCATCCCAACTGTGAAATTCTGTCCACATCAGCTACACATACTGTGCTTCAATTCACAACTAATCATGGGACGAAGAGCGAAGTGACATTTAAAAAAATGGGGGATCATATCCTTATCGATGAAAGTTTTGAAGAAGCTCCTTCTGCATCAACTTACCAATTAAGTACAACATACGATTTTTCTAATAAGTCATATTTTAATAGATATGAGTTGTCCTCTATGAGTAAATATTATGCCAATGCTGGAAAAATATCAGGAACGGACCTACAGTACATTATTGCAGGAGCTGAAATTTCTGATGAAGGAGTTAATCCTGTCGATATAACTTTCTCTCCAAAAGTCACAACGTCAAAGATTGAGTCTTTACACTGCTCTTTTCTTTTGGGAACCCTATACTCTCCAGCGAATAAATTTGAAGAGGCAGACTTTGTACGTCTTGAGTATCGCGATAAAGAAGGAGTGTTCCAACCTATTGGGCAGCTAGTAGGTTCAAAATGGAGTGCTGATGCTGCTGCAACCAATCCAAACTATGGGAAACTCGGAACAGATAGAGATGCCAATGAGATAATTGATGCAGATATCAATACACAGTATTCAGATAACACCCTGGCCAAGCAATTCGATTTTGAAATTCACAATATAAATATTAACACATTGGATTTAAGAATTCGAATTAAATCAGATCATACCTATGAAGGAATACATCTTGATAGGGTGAAAGTTTACAATATGCAATATGGTATAAATATTTCAAACGTAACCCGACAAGAAGATCTATTTTCTGTTGATGTTGAAGTGGTAACACAAGGAACATTGTACTATATGTTTACTGACACACCAGTGAATAGGATCACCACCAAACAGATTAAGAATAGCGAGGATGCAGCTACGAAAGGATCTGTGGTATTGACAGAGGGAGAAACCACTACTATTTCACAGTTTAAAGATGCAATCACAAATCTATACCTATATATGTATTTAGAAGATAATAATGGTTACTGTTCAAAGGTAGAGAGTGTAGGCTCGTCTATTCATGCAGATTCGTCATTAACACCACACCTTAAACAAAATACAATAAGTTCATCTTATCGTAATGATGTACTATGTATTGACGGTTTAGATCGAATGAAAGTATATCAACTTCAAATATACGACCCGCGGGGAAGGATGATTGATCATCAATTTATTGCAAATAATAATTCTGCATTTTTCTATAACACTGCAAAAT
>JAONJW010000118.1 GCA_028377305.1 Prolixibacteraceae bacterium
TAGCACAATGATATACTTAGTTACTGGCAAATTATATTTTAGAAAAGTGAATAAACATTGTGCTATTTAATATGGCTAACCATCAAATCTCGGAAAGAGCCAAATACAAATAATCTTTTATGGCAAAAGATTCTCTCAAAGAATACAAAAAAATCACCGGACCATTCTAAATAAGTATTATGATTTTAGAGAGTGAAGAGGTTTTTACTAACAACCCAACCTTTAGTTTATCATCAAATAAGTGACAATGAACCTACTCTTCTCAATAGCTTCCAAGCAACAAAATATTCATTCAGTCCTGCGATATAACATGTAAATAGCTAAACTTGAGACATTGTAAACAATCCTACACTCTTTATGAAAATGTACCCATATATTCTTATAGCAAGTTCATTGATAGCAGTGTATTAAATAAAATTCATCTCTTTTATCTTTTACTAGAACATTCGCATTGCTATACCAGTTATGAAATATAAATGTTCGTTAATCATGATATCAATCTGATCAATTTTGAGGATCTATGTGATGTATTGGCAGTTCTATCTCTCTAATAACAATCTGGTCTCCTTCATATAAACCTACTCTTAAAAACGAGCCATTATTTAGTATCTTATATACTATGATATAAAGCAAATAACGTTCGAATAAAAGTTTCCATTGACACAGATCTTCCTCTTTCGAATAATCAATATACTTCTTTATAGGAATGTCCTCAATAGATGCTAATCTTTTCCATTTATTGTTATGCTTGATATAAGGATGATTGTCTTTAAAACAGACCAAAGAAGAAGGTAAAAACTTATCACTAGGCTCATTAGCTGAAGTGTGTGATACTCCAACGAATAAAATAAGCAACCAATAGATAATTCTCCTCATTTACTATATTATTTATAACTAAACCTTATTTTCTATGTTGCCAACGTTCACATTAAATAGTCTTTAGGCGAATATATGATAGAATAATTAATCAATAAAAAGCATTCGACAAACCGCACACTATAATCGACTTGTCATCCTTATCAATAGATTTTATGAACCCACCCCCAGGCTACGTATAAAGATGTGACAATGAACAAGGCCTCTGCATACCCATTATTAAACATACAAGAAGAGAATTACAGACTAAAGAGATAAGTCCACTGTAGTTATCGACAACAGTAAAATAGCTATCGATTTATTTCAAGATGAGACCTTTACTTTTACCATACAATTAAAAACTAATTTAGTATGAAAAAAACAGATTTAGTAAGTTCAGTAAAGAGTAAGAAAGTTGTTAAGCAGTTACGTATATCACTTCATGCTATATACATCTTGAGTTTCGTTTTAATATTTGTACCATCCTATGAAATTTATGGATCAATAGCATTTCCAGAAATTTTATTCTGTGATATATTTGAGTATGGACTTATTTCCAGCTTTGTATATATTCTATACTTTTTAAATAGAACAATTGGACCTAAAAATAAAAAGACATTGATCTTTACAAGTATCATGTTTATAATTTTAACTTGTCTATCTTACTTCAAGCACTTAGATCAAGGCATTGTTCAGTTCTCTCAATTCAATATTAATCTTCTAAGACACATAAGTTTCGGGGGGCTTCTTTTAGGAATGTTTATTCTTATAGATCATATCGATACAATTATCTCGCGATTACAACATATCAACAATCTCTATAAAAATGTCATAAAAGAGTAGTGTTCGACGACATTTATAACATAATAGACAAATAGCATTGTTTTATCGACTTATTAAGACGCTATTTATCTACATTTATCAAGGAACAAACAAAGTGTAAAGACTATGATTTACTGAGGACTTTGTTTTTGGGAGATTCCATTTAAAAGTACCTGGGTACGATAAGGTATAATTTCGTTGACATACAACAATCAACATATCAATTCATAGCGATATTATATCCACTCGTACCCTACCTTTTACATTGATTCCCTAACAATATTTAAATCGTTAACTATTTGAAACTTATTGTCTATTTTTAAACAATGAATTAAATGTCTAAAAAAGAATGAAAATTCAAGATCTAAGGAAGTCATTTGAATCTGGAGGATATAGTAAAAGAATTCGGATAACTTTCCATCTAATATACACTTTGGGATTCTTACTAATTTATGTCCGCTCATATAGCTTAAAATGGCCTATATCATTCCCGTTCTTCTTTTATAGAGACATCTTCGAGTATGGCATTATCAGCTGCTTTGTTTATATTCTTTATTTCCTTAACAAGATAAAGTCCCCTCGACTGAAATGGCTTTCGATAGTGATCGGTGTACTTACAATGTTGGTGCTACTTACAATACAATCTTTCTTTAAGAACAAAGAGCTTAAAATATTAGAACCCTCAATTGTAATACAGGATCTTCTGATGTACATCGGATTTGGAACAGTATTATTTTTCATCTTTATTCTTGTGGATAATCTGCACAACCTTTATTATCACCGATATCACAGAATCGAAATCGCATTGAAAGAAGCTAGTAACCAATTATTGCGACAACAATTTCATCCTCACTTCATGTTCAACGCTCTTAATTCAATATATAGCATGTCTCTTAATTCTAATCCGAATACGGCAGATGCAATATTAAAACTATCTGGAATGATGCGTTTTTTAACGGATGATATTCATGTAAGAAGAATCCCAATTAGTAGAGAAGTCAAATTCTTAAAAGATTATATATTCATTGAAAAAATACGTTTTGGTGAGGATGCTGATATTACGCTATATGAAGATGGTGATCTCAAGAACAATTTTATCGAACCACTTCTACTAGTAACTTTAGTTGAAAATGCTTTCAAACATGGTTTTAATAGCAATAGTTTAGATGCATTTGTTCACATGAGCATTTCTGAAGAGAATAATATTTTCAACTTTAGTATTAGAAACAGTAAGTTTGCTAGGAATAGATCACATGAAAAACGTAAAGGGAAAGGTCTCATCAACTTACAAAGCCGACTTGAACTTAGTTATCCTTATAGACATACACTTTCGATACATGATCAGCATAATCAGTTTAATGCAACACTAACGATAGAATTGTAAAAATGAAGATATATAATACCATAGTCATAGATGATGAACAACTTGCAATAGATGTTATTAAGAACTACATTGATCGTCATCCCCAATTCGTGCTAATTAAGACTTTCAAGAATCCTCTTGATGCTTTTTCTTTTCTCAAAACCGAAGATATTGACATCGCATTTGTAGATATCGAAATGCCAAATCTAAGAGGAACGGATTTAATTAAAAGTCTGAATGTCAACACTCAATTTGTGATGGTCACCTCATATGCGAATTATGCGATTGAAAGCTTCGACCTCAATGTCCTAGATTATCTATTAAAACCAGTTCCTTTCGAACGATTTAATCGTACAATTGATCGTTTCCTAAACTTAAAAGACGCTGAACACGTAAACAATAAACACCAATTATTTCCATCATTCTTTATTAAAGAGGGAGATGAATATATTAAAGTGGAGGTGAAAGACATCGATTTTATTGAGGGAATGAAAGACTATGCAAAAATACAATGTGGCAAAAGCTATTATCTTGCCTTAAAAACCTTAAAATCTCTTGAAGAAACTCTATCTTCCTATGATTTTCTCAGAGTACACAAATCCTACATTGTGCCCATAAATAAAATAACTCAATTTAATGGTAGAGCTATTATCATTGATACCCATTCCATTCCTGTTGGTTTAAGCTACAAAAAGAATCTAAAATCAATACTTGAAAGCAAACAACTATAACAAGGGAGGCATGGCATTTATCAAAAGACCGATTTCAAATGCTCTTTACGAAGGATGAACTACAAACCAGAATCAAACATTGTATAGTAATTCATTCATCCTAAAGAGTAAACTCCTTGAGAATTCAATCACAATTAATTATCTTTAGACTCAACACTAAAAGTGATTAAACACCTGTTTTTCCATATATTTAAAACTCACAAACA
>JAONJW010000119.1 GCA_028377305.1 Prolixibacteraceae bacterium
TATTGGGACATCCTCTAAGTACTTATTATCTTCAAATATTTCGATGCAGCCTATCCAAGGGTCCTGAAATAGATATTCTTATTTCTTCGTACTAGCAGCTTTTACAAATTTCTGCACTCTCTTATTGGTTCCTTCACCAACAAGCATGGTACCATCTTTTGCTACATAAAGTGAATGGGGAATATTGAATTCACCCTTTACACTTCCAGTCTTTCCTACTTTCTTTAATATTTTCCCTTCTGCAGAGACAATATATACACATTGTGGTTGATCTGATCCACCATCTGATATATAGATATTTCCGTTTTTGGCGATAAAAACTCCAAAAGGACGGCTAAACCAATCCCATGACGCAACGAATTTACCATTTTTCTCAAAAATCTGGACTCTTCCGTTCTTACGATCAGCAACATATACTCGTCCATTCTTATCCACACCAATATTGTGTGGTATTTGGAACTGTCCATGTGCAGTACCTTTCTCTCCCCATTCGAATTTAAATTTGCCTTCCGAATCTAAACAAACCACACGATTATTTTTATACCCATCACTTACATAATAATCTCCATTTGGTGCCAATGCAATATCTGTTGGCTTATTAAATCTTTGATGATCTGTTCCAGCTTCATCCTTTATTCCCCATGAAGACAAAAAATTTCCATCCAAATCAAACTGATGAATTTGGTGTGAACCAATATCTGTGATGAATACTTTATTGTTCAAACACCTTACTTCATGTTTAAGTTTAATCACATCACCTCCCCACTTACGAACAAATTTTCCTTTTGTATCTAGCTCGATGACAGGATCTAATGTATCTCCACCACAATATAAAACATGACCATTCGGTAGTTGTGTCACCCCTGTTACTCCAACTTCTGTAATACTATCACCAGCCATAGGCCAAGTCTCAACAAAAGCATACTCTAGAGTTGCTTCACACTTTTTTGTTGCTTCTCCACAAGAAGCAAATAGCGTCAATCCAAGGCCCACAATCATCGTAGTCTTAAAAAAATCTCTTCTCTTCACCATCTTCTATTGATTCAATATTTATAGGTATAACTAATTTTCGAATCACAATGCTACATAAAATTGTCGAATATACATAATAACAATACCTCTTACGAAACACCTTTCTATAGAGATAATGGCATTGAATACTCTGGGTTAGTCAAAATGGATACTCTATAAATAGTGATCTAGTAGATGGGTGAATTTCTTAAGTTCTTCAATCATTTACTAGTGACCAGCTCCTGCAATCTTTTTCAAATTATACCCCATTCGACAATGCTGTACTAAGCCTACTACATTGGTTGTACTCCAACTACTGCTTAATCAGGTGGAGCATGAGTAAAACTTATTATTAATAGCTTAGACTCATTTTGCATAAAATTGGTATTATTCATTTGAGTGTTGTAACCGATAGAAGGATCGGATGAGATAAGGTCTGCCTTAACCTTCTCTTTGATCTTTAGTTCCGTATTTGGATGAAATCACATATTCTCTGCTCTTATAACAACTCCTGAAATAAAGTCAAATTTTAGACGTAAAAACAGAGAGTTTATTTGCTCTATCTATTTTGTAGAATAAACGATATCCAAAGCTTATAAATTATCCACTAACCAAATCCAGCGATTTTAATGCATGATTAAATCATATTTTCTCTTTTGTGCACCTATCACAGAAGGAAATGAATTGGATACAATCTAAGCTTAATAATAGACCTCGTAAGAAATATGGATATCGTAAAACTATTGAAATGTATGATAATTAAAACTTGATAGAAAAGTTGCATTTGTCGATTGAATTCAAGTTTTAAATGGAGTTATTGAGAAAACTACTGTAAAAAGCAAAGAAAACTTTTTTTAAAAATCTTCTAAGATTAAAAATTAGACATATCATTCCTACCAACTTTCGCTAGTGTCTTGTCGTTTTGCTTTTATATTATTCAGTACATAACTTAGCTTGCATACGCCAAATAAATCTTCGAGCTCATTACGCAGCCCCATATTTTTTTGAAGTTTGAGGGGTCGTCCTAAAAGTTTACCAATAATTAAAAGTTAAAACAGCTTTACGCCTCTATTTTTAAAAATCCTTTAATTGATCATTTATTATTACAAATAATATTTATAGATTCGAAATCAAAATTTAAACACGATGCAAAAAAGTTGTCCAAGATGTCTTCAGGTATTTGAGTGCTGTCATGATAAAATTGAAGCCTGCTGGTGTAACAGGGTAAAAATATCAGCCAAAGCATATGAATTCATAAGCACGCACTATAGTGATTGTCTATGTAAAGCATGCACCGAAGAGATCCAGAAGAAAAACAGTAAAAACACATAATCCCTTAACATATGAAAAATAGAACCATATTCTTTCTTTTACTAGCAATGATATATTGGATTCCATTCCAATCACTTGCTTGTACTACTGCAGTAGTATCTGGTAAGTATACAAAAAATGGCCGCCCACTGCTTTGGAAAGTACGGGACACCCAAAGTCACTACAATAAGATTCAAATCTTTGAGGATGGAAATTATAAATATATTGCCCTAACTAATGCGATCAAAGACGATAGTACAATGGTTTGGGGTGGCTACAACGAACATGGATTTGCCATCATGAACAATGCCTCTTTCAATACCAATCTAAAAAACCCAACAGACTTCTGCGATCAAGAAGGCATCGTGATGAAGAAAGCACTTCAGACCTGTAAAACCTTGAAAGATTTCGAACGGATGTTAAAGAAGCTTCCAAAACCTATGGGACTAAATGCAAACTTTGGAGTAATTGATGCGAAAGGTGGAGCGGCATATTACGAAACAGACAACAATCAATTTGTAAAATTTGATGCCAATGATCCTCGAACAGCACCAAACGGATACCTTGTTCGTACCAACTACTCTTTTATTGGAAAAAAAGATGTAGGATATGGCTTTATTCGTTTCGAAACAGCAACAGAACTCTTCTTTCAGATGGACAGTCAAGATCAAATAAATGCAACACATATAGCAACAAAAACATCTCGCTCCTTATACCAAAGTCTTTTAAAAATTGATTACGACAACTATCATGATTTTTCAGCTTCGCCATTCGTAAACAATGGGGATCTTATTTGTCGTCACGAAACGGCTTCTGCCATTACAATTGAAGGTGCAAAAAGTATCGATACTGCTGAGCAAACAACCATGTGGAGTACGATTGCATTTCCATTATCAACCCCAGCTGTACCTATTCGATTAACCAAAGACAACTCCTTACCAAAATGTATGGTGGGAACAAGAGATGAAAAACCATCTCTTTCTATTTTAGGAATGAAGTGGAAAAAATTAATCTATCCTATCAAAAGATCATCGGGATACAAGTATATGAATCTGAAAAACTATGTTTCTAAAGAAGGTGGAATCAAATCTAAAATCGACAAGATGCAGGAGATGATTAACCGACAAATACCTAGAACAGACAACGAAGATGAATGGAAAGCATTCTACCAATGGGTCGATGCCAATATTCCAGATCAATATAAATAATATAGATCCACTTTAATTCCTCAAAACTAATAAAACGAATGTTTTAAACTCCCTATCTAGGGTCTTTAATTAACATAGCGTCGTTTCAAGAAATGAGTAAATTATTATTAGTCTTCATCTAAGCATGACTATTGTTGATTCCTCTTGTATTCGAATCATAATTGCAACACTATATTCTGAAATAGAGTTTTGTTTTAATGTAAAATATTATAAACACAGAAGGAGAACAACTCCTCCTTCGTACTAAAAAGGAATTTACACTTAAGTTGTTATTGAACAAAGTATAAGTTATACTGATTATTCATTTAATTTGGTAAGTTTCACCAATAAACAGGTACATTAAATCACTATTGTAATTCAGACATA
>JAONJW010000012.1 GCA_028377305.1 Prolixibacteraceae bacterium
CTATGCATTACAGTTGGCTTCGGAGGGAGTCAGAGTAGCGAAGAAGTCAATTGAAACAATATCCTCTTCTTATAAAGTTGTTTCTTCAATGAAAAGAGAGGGATTGGTAACCCAAGCAGATGTCTCTCTAACAAAAGTCCATGAGCTCAAAGCTAAAAATCAATTGATCAGTGCTGAGAGTAATTTGCGGAAAGCCAATCGATATTTAGTGTTTTTGTTGCGATTAGAGGATGGCACTCAGATTACCCCGTCTGACATGATTGGGCAGATCACAGAGCATGTGCTGATGCCTGATTTGATGATTGCCTCTTCTCGTCCTGATTTGATGGCCCAGCGACACTATGTGGACGCACTACACTATAGGGTCAATCAAAACAAATCATCATGGATTCCGTCGTTGAATGCTATGGGAAGTTACTATCTCAATTCCCCAGAAATATTTAATGGAAATAGGAATAGTTATTGGGTAGGTGTCTCGTTGCGATGGGATATCTTCCGTGGCGGAATAACATGGAATCAAAATAAGAAGCACAAAGCTGAATACCAGAAGGCCCAAAATCAACTGGATCAGATGGAAGAGAAAGCCAATATGGAACTACAGAATACGATCGATCAGATTAAGGTCTATGAGCAACAAGTTCAAATTATGTATGAAGCTTTTCTACACTCTCAAGAGACCTATTCCATTAAGTACAATCGTTATGCTGAAGGGTTAGAAAAGACCAGTGATCTTCTTACTTATCAAACAGAGATGGAGCAGATGCAATGGCGTTACTTACAGTCACGGTACCAATATGCGTTAGCAAATTTTCAATTAGAATTAATACTTAAAACCAAATGAACAAGAAATAAGCTATATGCCAGCGTTCTCTTTTAGTTATGGACTGTTTAAAAACTCCTTAGGAGAGGCAAAACTTCCATTTTTATACCTCGTATAACCAAAATATACCAGGAGGCTATGTAGCTCACTTCTTAAGTCAATGGATATAAATAATAAAGATATTAGAATCATAAAATACTGAAATCATGAAATGGACCAATATCGTAATGATACTATTTTTCTGGGGCATGCTATTATCTTGTGGCTCAAGAAATAGTGAACAGAAGAATATCCCAACATCTAAAGTGGTGGAGACCGTGGTGGTAGAAAAGGGTGAAGTCTTACGACCTCAAACTTTAGCGGGAACCATCTACGCTGATGAGTCGGCAGACTTAAGTACTAAATTGATAGGAACTATAGAGATGCTAAGAGTAAAGCCCGGAGATCATGTGAAAAAAGGACAACTACTGGTGAAGATAGATAATAAAGAGTTGATTGCTTCTTTAACCACTGCCAAAGCTTCTTTGGAACAGACGACTTCTAGACTTCAGTTGGTGGAGAAAAATTATGGACGTATGGAGCGTCTTCTTACCGAGGAGAGCATCACTCAAAGTGAATTTGATAAGGTCTCTTTAGAGCTTCAAGTGAGTAAAGAACAACAAACTCAAGCCAAGGCGCAAGTAGAGAAAGTGAAGAGTCTGTTGAGAGAGAGCCGAATTGTGGCTCCTTTTGATGGTGTGATTACCAATAAATATGTTAGTCAAGGGAGCTATGCATCTCCTGGACATCCTATCTTATCCATCGCAAATACCAACGTCTACAATGTGGTGTTCTTTCTCCCTGAAGAGCAACATCACCTTTTAACAGAGGGAGATATTTGTGAGGTCTCGGTCAGAGGATCTAATATCCAATATGGAGCCAAGGTAACCCATATTGCTGCCACTGGGAAACTTCATAATGGTCAAATAAGGGTCGTGGCGACAATTCTTGAGAAGAATCATGATTTAGGGGATGGGATCTATGCAACAGTTATATTGCCTAATTTAAAATCGCAACAGATCATGATTCCTGCTTCCGCATTGGTTCGTCACGGAGCATTAACAGGAGTATTTATTGTAGCCGAAAATAGAAGGGCTCTTCTACAATGGATTCGTTTAGGTGAAGTAAACAAGGACAAATGGTGTGTAATCTCAGGACTAGATGAAGGAACCGTGATTGTCAATCATCCGCCAGTATCATTAAGGGATGGAGATCTGTTAGATACGAACTCGTTGAACTAAAAGACCAAATGATGAAAGAAGGAATTGCAGGAAAAATATCAAAACAGTTTATCAACTCGAAGTTGACACCTCTGTTGATGCTACTATTCTTAGGGCTTGGTTTTTACGGAGCATCCCTAACTCCTAGAGAGGAAGAACCTCAGATATCCGTACCCATTGCCGATATATTTATCAGTTATCCCGGTGCGTCTCCTAAAGAGGTGGCTTCGAGAGTGTCTAAGCCTCTAGAAAAGGTGATATCAAATATCAAAGGGGTGGAGTATGTCTACTCTACCAGCATGAAAGATCAAGCACAATTGGTGGTTCAGTTCTATGTGGGAGATGATGTGGAGCGAAGTATTGTGAAACTATACAATGAGATTGTCAAACATATGGATCAAATTCCGCAGGGAGTCTCATTGCCGTTGATCAAGACACGATCGATTGATGATGTACCGGTGATGTCCCTAACACTTTGGAGTGATGCCTACGATGATTATCAGCTTAAACGTATCTCTGATGAGGTGGCAAATCAGATGAGTATGATAACCGATATTGCACAAGTAAAGGTCATTGGGGGGCGATCTAGAGAATTCTCTGTGACTTTTGATCCTAACAAACTTAGTGCTTATGGACTAGATGCTTCCGTGGTCGCACAACGACTAATGCAAGAGAATGCACAAAAAACGGTAGGATCTTTTTATCAAAACAATCACACCTACAGTGTGCAGAGTGGCACTTTTCTTCGGAGTCAGTCCGATTTAGAGAATATTATCGTATCGGTTAAACAGAACACTCCGATCTACCTTAGTCAGGTTGCCAGCGTGGAGGATGGACCTGGTAAACCGACCCAATATGTGACATTCGGATATGGAGCATCTAATTCAGGATCACCAAATACTTATACAGCATCTACCATCTCTATTGCCAAACGTAATGGGGCAGATGCCATGCAATTAGCCAATCTCGTATTAGAAAAAGTAGCCCATCTTGAGGGGCGTATTATTCCAAAGGATGTGCATGTAGAGGTGACGCGTAACTATGGAGAAACTGCTTCACACAAAGTAAACGAGCTGATGTGGCATCTGTTGGGATCTATCATTGCCGTAACTTTTATTGTGGCTCTAAGCATGGGGTGGCGTGGAGGATTGGTTGTGTTTCTCTCGGTTCCAGTGACCTTTGCTTTAACTCTATTTGTCTATTACCTGTTGGGTTACACATTGAATCGTATTACACTCTTTGCGTTGGTTTTTGTTACCGGAATCGTTGTGGACGACTCCATTATCATCGCCGAGAATATGCATCGACATTTTAAGATGCGACAGAAATCTTTTATGGATGCTGCACTTGCTAGTATTAGCGAAGTAGGAAATCCAACGATCCTTGCTACTTTCACCGTGATAGCAGCTGTGCTCCCAATGGTGGCAGTATCAGGAATGATGGGGCCATATATGAGTCCGATGCCTATTGGAGCTGCATTTGCAATGATCTTCTCTCTTTTGGTTGCGCTAACCATTACCCCATATATTGCTTATCGTCTTCTCAAGAAGGAGGAGGGAACCGAAATGCATGATGGTAATGAGCTGTCAGGTGTCGAGGCAACTTGGATATATAGGATCTATCGAAAAACGATGATGCCGCTACTGGACAGTAAAAAGAAGAGATGGGGGTTCATAGGGGCAGTGGTGATATTGCTTATTGGTTCGATGATGCTTTTCTACGTGAAATGGGTGGCGGTGAAGATGTTGCCTTTTGATAATAAAAATGAGTATCAGATCATGGTCGATATGCCTGAGGGCACCACGCTAGAAAAGACATATGAGGTGACACAAGCACTTGCCAATTATGTGAAAGATCAGCCGGAAGTAGAGATGTACACCAGTTATATTGGTACTGCTTCTCCAATCACATTTAATGGTTTGGTTCGTCATTACGACCTACGTCAGGCAAGCCATATGGCAGATATTCAGGTGAACCTAACTGATAAATCAACGAGAGATCTACAAAGTCATGATCTAGCAAAGATGGTTCGTCCAGGATTAGAAAAGATTGCACAACGCTATAGGGCTAAAATTAAAGTGGTCGAGATGCCCCCTGGACCTCCTGTTTTAAGTACACTTGTAGTCGAAGTTTATGGTCCTGATGCAGAAGAGCAGATCCGAATTGCTCGTAGTGTGGAGCAGATCTTTAATGAGAATCCTAATGTGGTGGATGTCGATACCTATATTGAAGACGATACCGATGGATATAAATTGACCATAGATAAACAGAAAGCATTAATACGGGGCGTTTCTCCACAACAGATTGAACAGGTGCTTCACACCTCACTTCATGGTAGCAGTATTATGAATATTATTCAGTCCAATGAAAATACAGAAGTGCCTGTCCATCTTCAATTTGAAGATAAGGCCTACGCTTCGATTGAAAGCATTCAGAACATCAAATTACTATCACAATCGGGTGCCATGGTCTTTCTAGGCGATGTGGCAAAGGTCGAGAGAGTGAGAGAACCCAAATCAATCTATCGAAAGAACCAGCATCCTGTAACCTATGTGACAGCGGAGGTGGCTGGCTCTCTGGAAAGTCCTGTATATCCTATTTTGGATGTCAAAGAGCAGTTAGAACAGATTCCTGTTAAAGGTCAAGACCACCTGATTGAGATGTTTAATGGACAACCCTTTAATGATGATAAATATGTTGTGAAATGGGATGGTGAGTGGCAAATTACTTATGATGTCTTTCGTGATCTAGGTGTCGCCTTTGCGGTGGTACTAGTGGTGATATATATGTTGATCATCGGGTGGTTTCAAGACTATAAGGTGCCAATCATTATGATGATATCCATACCCTTATCTTTAGGTGGGATCTTAATTGGACACTGGATTATGGGGGCCTACTTCACAGCAACTAGTATGATTGGTTTGATCGCACTGGCAGGTATCATGGTACGGAATGCAATCCTTCTGGTCGACTTTATTAATCTTAGGCTATTAGAACGGGTCCCTTTGAAGCAGGCGATTATTGAAGCAGGAGCGGTTAGGACTACCCCAATCATTCTCACGGCAGGCACTGTGGTGATTGGAGCATTTGTTATTCTCTTTGATCCTATATTCCAAGGACTGGCGATCTCTTTGATGGGGGGCTCCATCGCTTCTACGGCTCTAACACTAATCATCGTGCCTTTGATCTTTTATATGGGATATCGAAAAAAGTATCAATAATTAGTAGAATTTAAATTGAAGAGGTAGAAGACTCTTCCCGATAAAAGAGCAGGTATCACACGATATCTGCTCTTTTAGCATGGTGCTATATGCCATTCTTTTGATCGACTTAAAATAGCACCCTGACATGTTTGATATAGAGGGTAGAAAGCATCTCTCTAGTAGCCTTCATTGGTTTTACGATCATAAATTATTGTCAAACAGGAAAGGGACAAGTTATGTATTTTGCATCTCGTTTATTATCTTCGAATTATAAAATAAATGATGAACCAATCGACGAATTTATTACCTCATTGATTTGGAGTATTAATATATAGTAATGATATCATGTAACATGCATGGTATTAGTGGATAAGGTAACATAAGATTATTTAAATATTAAGATAGATGGAGTTTGAAAAGTTTATATTGCACTTGCATCCCAAGAAAATTGACCGGCGTGCAGTGAAGTTTAATCGGACTTTTGGTTTGGGTGGCATGCTTGCTTTGTTATTTGTAATCATTGCATTTACCGGAGTAATCCTACAATTTTCCTATATCCCTACAGTGGAACATGCATACCCATCGGTTCGAAGCTTAATAGAGCATTCTATCTTTGGTCAGTTTATTCGAAATCTCCATCACCTATCAGCTAAGTTGATGGTGCTATTCTCATTTCTACATCTACTACGTGTTTACTATTCACAAGGTATTTATGAGCAGAGGGCAAAGAATTGGGTCTATGGGTTGGTACTTCTATTTTTTGTGTTAGCCTCTAATTTTACAGGCTACCTTCTGCCATGGGACCAGCTATCTTACTGGGCCGTGACTGTAATTACCCAGATCATCGAATATATTCCATTTGTAGGACATCACTTGGCCAACATGGTTCGTGGCAGTGAGGAAGTGGATGGAAACACATTGATTAATTTTTATACACTTCATACTAGTATTCTGCCATTGCTTTTCGTAATCTTTATGAGCATGCACTTCTGGTTGGTGCGAAAAGCAGGGGGGATCGCTCTTCCAAAGGCAGAGAAGTCTGAGAAGGTCGATGTCGTTCCAAATCTTGTATGGGTTGAGATTATGGTTGGATCGATCTTGATTGCCTCCCTTTTCTTAGTCGCTGCTTTTTACGAGGCTCCTTTATTAGAACAGGCAAATCCATTAAAGAGTCCCAACCCAAGTAAGGCCCCATGGTACTTCTTAGGTGCTCAAGAGTTGCTTCTGCACCTTCATCCTATATTTAGTGCGTTGATTGCACCGATTGGGCTTTTTGTTTTTCTATTTCGATTGCCATATTTTAAATATATAGATCTAAACGTTGGCGTTTGGTTTAATTCACCTGCAGGAAAGACGATGACGATACAATCGGCTATTGTTAGCTTCATATTTACATTTGTATTGGTCTACCTCTTGGATCATTATCTTCATTTTGATACTTGGTTTAAGACAATGCCTAGTGTCGTTACTACTGGAGTCATTCCAATGGTGCTTTATGTATTGCCACTTGGTGGTTTTTTGCTTTTCCTAAAAAAGAAATATAGTGCAACCAATACGGAAGTTATCATGGCATCCACAACCATCTTATTGGCATCATATGTATGTATGACATTGATTGCACTGTTGTTGAGGGCTGAAGGGATGCAACTGATTTTTTAATTTAGAACACACCGTAAGGATGAAATTCAATAGAAGAAAATTTATCACAAGATTATTGGTTTTAGTTGCATCCATTGAGGCGATTTTTATTGTGAAAAATGGCGTAAGTAAATCGCAACATAATTCGAGCAAAAAAGAGTTGTTTAATGCCGGAAAAGCGGATGCATTTGAACCCAATGGGTTATATCCATTTACAACAGGTAAGTTCTATTTGAAGAGGTTTCCTGATGGAGGTTTTCTAGCCATGTCTGTCAAATGTACCCATTTGGGATGTGTTGTAAATATCAATAACAAAACACGAGGATTTAATTGTCCTTGCCATGCATCCCAATTTAATGCATTTGGTGAGGTGATCGCTTCTCCTGCAACACGACCATTGGATATATTTCCCATAACCATCGAAAAAGGAGAGATCCTAGTCGATATTGCGAAGCCGATAAAAAGAACAAGTTTTGAGAAATCACAATTAACCTACGTATAGATGGAAAATAAAAAAAGAACAGAGAGAATTAGTCTGATCGCTTTTGTGATAGCTCTGCTAGCGGTTCCTTTATATGTGATGGTGAAGAGTTCTCAGGTTAATGCTCACGATCATGCTGAAGCAACCTTTGTTGGGAAAGAGAGTTGTAAGGAGTGTCACCTAAGTGAGTATAACGATTGGGTTGGTTCAGATCATGATAAAGCAATGGGGTTTGCCAACGACTCTACGGTTTTAGGAGACTTCAACAACCAGACGGTTCAATATAATGGAATGACCCACAAACTGTATAAGAGAGACGATCGTTTTTATGCTTTGACCGATGGGGAAGATGGTAAAATGAAGGAGTTCGAGATCAAATATGTATTTGGTCACTATCCCCTACAACAATATCTTGTTGAGTTTGATGGGGGACGTTTACAGACGCTTCCATTGACATGGAACTCCAAAGATAGTGTGTGGTATCATATGGCTGCAACTGTGTATAAGGATGATATTATTGAACATACTAACTGGTTACATTGGACCAATCAAGCACAAAATTGGAATAGTATGTGTGCCGATTGTCACTCAACGAACCTGAAGAAAGGCTATGATTTCGAGAATGATAGCTATCACACCACATGGAGTGAAATCAATGTGAGTTGTGAAGCGTGTCATGGACCTGCGTCTAACCATATTGCATGGGCTAACAAAGCGGAGTATGCTAGAGAAGATGATAACAATTATGGGTTGGTGGTACAGACTAGTGGTATTGATAATAAAGAGTTTGTTGATCTGTGTGTTCGTTGTCACTCCAGAAGAGCATCTTTATCAGACTTCAATCATAGCAAAGACATCTATAACCACTGTATCCCAAATATGCCACATGGGGAAAACTACTTCATTGATGGGCAAATATTAGATGAGGATTATATGTATGGATCATTTACTCAGAGTAAGATGTACATGCGTGATGTGAAGTGTAATGATTGTCATAATGTGCACAGTACCAAACGACTTTTCGAAGATAATCGTCTCTGTACACAGTGTCACCGTGCCGATGACTATGATACCTATAATCACCACCATCATAAATTAAAAGGAGAAACAGGGAAAGCGGTGATTGCTAGTGATGGAGTTAAATTTGATGTTGGAGAAGGAGCTAAATGTATTAACTGCCATATGCCTGCTCGTTTCTATATGGGGCCAGACTACCGTAATGACCATAGTATTAGGGTACCTCGTCCGGACTTAACAGAGACGTTAGGTACGCCCAATGCATGTAACCAGTGTCATGCGGACAAAACAACGCAGTGGGCGGAAAACAAATTAATACAGTGGCATGGAACCAGTAAAAAAGCTCAATATGGTACTGTCTTCCAGGAAGCCCAAACAGGAAGTCAGAAAGGATATGAGGGATTGGTTCACATATACAACGATGAAGTCTATCCTGAAGTGATTCGTGCGATTGCTGTTCAGTTACTTGGATTGCACTATCCGGAACAAGGGAAGCCGATTCTTTTCGATGCCTTGAACAATATCAATGGACACATCAGATATAATGCACTACATAGTCTCACAGTAAACGACCCGGAATCGATGAATAAGGTATTAGGCATGTTGAATGATGCCTCCAAAGCTATTCGTACTGACTGTGCAGCAAAGCTCGTTAGTGTGGATAAGCAGCAGATCCCTTCCAAATATCGTAAAGCATTGGATCGAGCAACCAAAGAGTATAAAGAGGTCTTGGAGTATGGTGCTGATTTTCCAACGGGAAAATTCAATCTTGCGAACTATTACTATAATACAAAGCAGATTGATAAGGCACAAAAATTCTACGAAAGAGCTTTAGAACAAGATGAACTATTTAATCCGGTAAAGATTAATTTGGCAATACTATATAATGGCAAAGGTGAGTTTAAAAAGGCCGAAGAGCTATTAAAGGACTACTTGAAGAATGTTCCTAATGACGGAGGTGCAACATTCACCTATGCGTTATTTTTATCGGAACGCAAACGATATGATGAGTCGATGATATATCTCATTAAGGCATCTAAACTTTCTCCTGACAATCCTCGAATCTTGTATAATATTGCGATGATGTATGACTTCAGAGATGATCGACCTAACGCCATTAAATATCTTAAGTCGGCTATAGAGATCACTCCAGAAGATCCAAACCTCTATATGTCATTATTGAATCTATACAACAAGTATGGTCAGAGAACCGAGATGAAGAACATGGCTAGAACCATCTTGAAGAATTTTCCAAATATAAATTCAAAAGCCAACCTAGAGGCACTCCTAAATCAATAATAGAGGGAGTTATGGATATACAAAGGCAGGTTGAACATTAAGGTTTAGCCTGCCCTTTGAGGAAGCTCCATTTTGGATATACTTTTTTTCTCTAATTCGGTTAGATTGATCTGCCTGATAGTCTCTGTCCAAATCGAGAAAAGTAGTTTTTGTTGTCTAGTGATTCAAAAGTATGATCTAGGAGGCCCATTATATACTGGGTACCAGTGATCATTTATTTCATGTCCTTTCTCTTCTAAAGAGATATTAATAACCTTTTTTCTTCGACATTTTATAATAATACTTTTATAGTCATAAAAGGAGATCAGAAGTTTCTTTATTCTATGGTTCGATTTAATTGTGTAGCGTCCATCACAATCAGTAAAGGTCATATTGGGAGTCTCGTATTCATTTACTATCGCTCCCCACAAACTTTCCTGAGTGTCATTATGGTCTACTACTTTACCTGTAATCACATAGATGCGATCTTTTTTGGGGATTCTTTTAGAAAGTACAACTTCTTTGGTCAGCCCAATAAGCAGCATCGTAAGACATATGCGTGTTATCATTAATCTCATTTATAGTATTAATGCTTTTAGGTTGTTGTGTAGGTCATCGTGTGAATAAAAAAGCAGAGGCTGTCTCCAAGGAAACAGCCTCTGTTAACATTGTATTTAAAAAGGAGATTAGATTCCAAGATCTTTCATCACCTCTTCGATTTTAGTCATCGCTTTTGCATCTGCTGTGTGATACTCATCACGAGAATTGATCTTATCTGTACACTCAAAGTAGAATTTGATCTTAGGCTCTGTTCCTGACGGACGAACCGAAACTTTCGTTCCATTCTCTGTAAAGAACTGTAATACGTTGGATGTGCTCTTGTAGTTCATCTTCTTTACTCCTCCCGAAACAAGATCTTTATCTTCTAGAGTAGAGTAATCTTTGATACGAACAAGTTTAGATCCACCAAGCGTTGCAGGAGGAGTTTCTCTAAAGTTCTTCATCATCGCTTGAATCTCCTCCGCTCCAGTCTTCCCTTGACGTACGATATACTTCATGAACTCTTTAGAGAATCCATACTCAAGGTAGATGTCTTGAAGTAGTTCGAACAATGACTTCCCTTTGTCTTTTGCCCAAGCAGCAATCTCAGCCATCAATGCACATGCTGTTACAGCATCTTTATCTCGAACAAAGTCTGAAGGAAGGAATCCGAAACTCTCTTCTCCACCACCGATATAACGTTTTGTCGCTTCGTTGTCACGAATAACATCGGCAATAAACTTAAATCCTGTGTAGCTGTCGAAATATTCAACATTGTTTGCTTCTGCAATCTTAGCAATTAGCTCACTTGTCACAATGGTTTTCACTACATACTCTTTCCCTGTGATTCTACCTAGCTCTCTGTTTCTAGCAATTAGATAGTAAGTGAAAAGAATACAAGTTTGGTTACCGTTAACAATAATGAATTTACCAGAATCGTCACGTACACAAACACCAATACGGTCCGAGTCTGGGTCTGTTGCCATCACTAGTTCTGCTCCTGTTTCCTCTGCCTTAGCAATAGCCATCTTCATTGCAGCAGCTTCTTCTGGATTTGGAGAAACTACGGTAGGGAATTCGCCGCTTACAACATCTTGTTCAGGAACATTAATGATATTAGTGAATCCAAACTTTCTTAGTGCAGCTGGAACTATTTTATACCCTGTTCCGTGGATAGGAGTATAAACAATTTTCATGTCTTTATGACGCTCAATAGATTGAGGTGACATAGAGACTTCGTATGATGCATCAAGGAACTTTTGATCCATCTCTTCTCCCATAATATGGATAAGATCTTTGTTTGGCTCAAATTTAATATCCTCCACTTTCACCTGACCTACTTCATCAATGATGTTCTTGTCGTGTGGGGATACAATCTGAGAACCATCGTTCCAGTATGCTTTATATCCATTGTACTCTTTAGGGTTGTGTGATGCAGTAATGATAATACCACTTTTACAACCTAACTCACGAATTGCATAAGACATCTCTGGTGTGGGACGTAGCGATTCGAAGATATAAACTTCAATACCATTTGCAGAGAAGATCCCAGCAGCGGTGTTCGAAAAATACTCACTATTATTACGACAGTCGTACCCAATAGCTACTTTGATCTTTTCCCCTTCTGGATATGTTTTCTTCAAATAGTTTGACAGTCCTTGGGTTGCGGCTCCTACAGTATAACGGTTCATTCTGTTTGAACCAGGCCCCATAATTCCTCGAAGACCACCAGTACCGAATTCAAGATCTTTATAGAAAGATTCGATCAGGTCCGTATTATCTTCGTTGTCCATCATTTTTTTGATAGCTTCTTTTGTTTCTTGGTCGTAAGGTCCTTCAAGCCATTGGTTAGCTTTCGCTTCAACCATAGATAAAATGTCCATATTACTCATTTTTGTGTTAGTTTCTTATATTTAGATTAAATTGCTCTATACAATTTAAGAGACTACTCTTCCATTCTGGAATTTTGATCCCAAAAGTAAATTTAATTTTTGTCTTATCTAATACTGCATATTTTGGTCGTTGTGCAGGACGCACAAACTGTTCTGTAGAAACAGGGTGTATCGCGCAAGTTATACCATTGTTTTTAAATATTTCATGAGCAAAGTCACACCACGTTGTTTCTCCTTCGTTGCTAAAGTGATATATACCGTATTTTTCAGTCGTAGCGGTGTCTAGTTTATTTGATATTGAGACAATTGTCAGTGCTAAATCTTTAACGTATGTAGGAGTGCCAAATTGATCATTAACCACAGAAATTTTATCTTTCTCTCTTCCCAATCTTACCATGGTAGTGAAAAAATTTGCATGGCATGCATCGTATAACCATGATGTACGAATTATGATACTTTTTGTATGATTTTTTAATAAAGCGATCTCTCCATCAACCTTTGTTTTGCCATATACTGATACTGGACTGGTTGGGTCGGTTTCGCGATATGGAATACTCCCTTCACCACTAAATACATAGTCCGTAGAGATATGAATCACCTCAATATCATCTCTCTTGGCAACCTCTGCAATATGATTTAACGCCAAATGATTTATTTTGTTCGCAATTTCTTTCTCAGTCTCCGCCATATCTACAGCAGTATAGGCTGCAGTGTTAATTATCAAGTCAATATGATGTTTGTCTACAACCTGTGATATGGAATGTATGTTTGTAATATCACATTCTGACTTGTTTAAGCAGTATACATTGTTGTTATGAGTTTGAGCAAACTCCTCCTTAAGATGGCTGGCAAGCATGCCATCCCCTCCAGTGATCAATATATTTCTCTTTGTCATTATCTATTCTTAAAGTACGCAATTGTCTTTGCTAACCCCTCGTCTAACGAGACCTTAGGTTTCCAGTTGTCTAGATGTTTTTGTGCTAGGGCAATGTCCGGTTGGCGCTGGCTTGGGTCGTCTTCTGGTTTGGGAAGGAAGATTATTTTTGACTTAGTGTTGGTTTGTTTGATGACCTTTTCAGCAAGTTCTAACATAGAAAACTCGATTGGATTCCCTATGTTGATGGGCCCTTGAATGGTATTATCACTATTCATCATACGCACCATGGCTTCAATCAAGTCATCCACATATTGAAAACTACGGGTCTGTCTGCCGTCTCCGTATATTGTGATATCTTCTCCGTTCAATGCTTGACATACAAAATTAGAGATAACCCTTCCATCGTTAGGTTGCATCTTCGGTCCGTATGTATTAAAAATGCGTATGATCTTAATATCTACCCCGTTCTGTTGATAGTAGTTTACAAAGAGTGATTCCGCACACCTTTTTCCTTCATCATAACATGAACGTGGTCCAATAGGATTTACATTTCCCCAGTAGTCTTCTGTTTGTGGATGGATAAAAGGATCTCCATATACTTCGGAAGTGGAAGCTTGTAGTATCTTAGCATAATTTCTTTTTGCCAATCCTAGCATATTGATGGCACCCATCACCGATGTCTTAATGGTTTTAATCGGATTCTGCTGATAGTGAATAGGAGATGCCGGACATGCCAAATTGTATATCTGATCTACCTCAATAAAAAAAGGCATGGTGATATCGTGACGAATTAGTTCAAAATATGGATTGTCAAGCAGATGGATGATGTTGTCTTTATTTCCCGTAAAGAAATTATCCAAACAATACACTTCGTGCCCGTCATCTAATAGCCTTTCACATAGATGTGAGCCAATAAAACCTGCTCCTCCCGTGACAAGAATCTTCTTTCGTTGTATAACCATTGTATAATAGTGCTGTTTAGAAACTCTTAAATTCTTAAACTCCAAAAGTAGAAACGGAATCTTTTCGTCTTATCAAATGGGAGTGCATCATGAAAAAACTCCTGAAATCCCCTTTGAAAAATAGATGCCGCTCTTTCATTATGGTAAAAATACAAATTATTCTTTAAATATTTGACCAAACTAGGTTGCTAAGAATGCCCACTGTAAGTTTGATATTGCCTCTGTATTCAACCAACTAAGTCGTTTTGTGTCGTTTTGTATCTCGTATAAAAGAGGGGCGTTCCGCTTGCATAACACGACAATAAACAAGAGGTGGATACTATGAGTGAAGAGCTGTAATGATGAATTCTCAAAAGGATTTATACATCTTTGGGAAAGCAATTATCTCTTACTCCTGAGATCTAGAGCGCTCCCATTTGACGTATTTTAGGGGGAGGAAGGTAACATCGTCTTGCTATTGTGTTGGATATTCTCTTTCGCCATAACGCTTGATGAACCCCCTTAGTTGTAGCGTTTGATATTCTCTCATTGTAAAGATGTTATGTCTTGTTACTTAACCAGGTGGTAGTCCTTTGATAATTGTCATCAAGCAAACAGCATATTGCCAGTGGGATGCGTTCTGATAATATCAATCTGTCGACGTTGTATTAACAATTCGATTTAGCGACCTATTATTTCCCTCCTCTCTTTGATGTTGTTGATACTGTTTCAAGGTTTATACACTGTTTTTATGATTGGAGGATCACGAAAACAACATAACCATTACTTGGGGGGTTAAATAGGTACCTGATAGGGGTCAGACAGGTGTCAAACAGGGAATTGCTTCATACTTTCTTCGAGGATAGTTCATATTTGGTTCGACATTTTTGTCAAAAAGATGAGGCAAGTATGAACTATCCTCGAAGAAAGTATGACTTATCGCCTTATTAGGTACCTGTTTGACCCCTGTTTGACCCGTGTGAAGTGCTTTGTGGGGCTTGGTATCTATGTTTTAAAGAGAGAAGGCTAGGGAAGAGGGGGTAGAGAAATCGTATTTAGATGAAAATAAAAGCATAAAAGTTGTGTGATTTGGGAGAAATGCGTAATTTTGCGCCGATTTACACTATATAAAGTCTAATTTATTAATAGAATTAAGAAAATTAAATGAGCGAAAATTTAGAAAACAAGGCTGTTGAGGCAACTGAGGAAGTTAAGACTCAAGTTGTTGCTCACGAGGAGTTTGATTGGGATGCGTACGAAGCTGGTGAAACTGTTGTAACAGACAAAGAACTAGAAGCAATGTACGATAATACTTTGTCTGCACTACAAGAGAAAGAAGTAGTTGACGGTAAAGTTATCTCAATGAACAAGCGTGAAGTTGTTGTAAACATTGGCTACAAGTCGGATGGTATCGTTTCTTTGAACGAATTCCGTTATAACCCAGAATTGACTGTGGATGACGAAGTAGAGGTTTACGTTGAGAGCCTTGAAGACAAGAAGGGCCAATTGGTTCTTTCTCACAAAAAAGCACGTTCACTACGTAGTTGGGATCGTGTAAATGCTGCTCTAGAAAACGACGAGATCATCAAAGGTTTCATCAAGTGTCGTACAAAAGGTGGTATGATCGTTGACGTATTCGGAATTGAGGCATTCTTGCCAGGTTCTCAAATTGACGTGAAGCCTATCCGTGATTACGATATCTATGTAGGTAAAACAATGGAGTTCAAAGTGGTGAAAATTAACCACGAGTTCCGTAACGTTGTTGTATCTCACAAAGCACTTATCGAAGCTGAGCTTGAACAACAGAAGAAAGAGATCATCTCTAAGCTTGAAAAAGGACAAGTTCTTGAAGGAACTGTTAAGAACATCACTTCTTACGGTGTATTCATCGACCTTGGTGGCGTAGACGGACTTATCCACATCACTGACCTTTCATGGGGTCGCGTGAACCACCCAAGCGAGATCGTAGAACTTGATCAGAAGATCAACGTTGTTATTCTTGACTTCGATGATGACAAGAAACGTATTGCTCTTGGATTGAAACAATTGACTGCTCACCCATGGGATCAACTAGATACTGAATTGAAAGTTGGTGATCATGTTAAAGGTAAAGTAGTTGTGATGGCAGATTATGGTGCATTCGTAGAGATTGCTCCTGGTGTAGAAGGTTTGATCCACGTATCAGAAATGAGCTGGAGCCAACACCTACGTTCTGCTCAAGACTTCATGAAAGTTGGAGACGAAGTAGAAGCACAAATTTTGACTCTAGATCGCGACGAGCGTAAGATGTCTCTAGGTATCAAACAACTTAAAAACGATCCTTGGGCTCAAATCGAAGAGAAGTATAGCGTTGGTACTAAGCATGCAGCGAAAGTACGTAACTTCACTAACTTCGGTGTGTTTGTTGAGATCGAAGAGGGAGTTGATGGATTGATCCACATCTCAGACCTTAGCTGGACTAAGAAGATCAAGCACCCATCAGAGTTCACTTCAATTGGAGCTGAGATCGAGGTTGTAGTATTGGATATCGATAAAGATAACCGTCGTCTAAGCCTAGGTCACAAGCAACTAGAAGAGAATCCATGGGATGTATTCGAAACTATCTTCACTGTTGATTCAGTACACGAAGGAACTGTAATCGATATCTTCGACAAAGGTGCTGTTATCGCATTACCTTACGGAGTTGAAGGATTTGCTACGCCACGTCACCTTGTAAAAGAGGACGGAGCACAAGTTAAAGTTGACGAGAAACTAGAATTCAAAGTAATCGAGTTCTCTAAATCAGCTAAGCGTATCATCCTTTCTCACTCACGTGTATTCGAAGATGTTAAACGTGCAGAAGATCGTGCTAAGAAATCAGCAGCAGCGAAAACAGCCAAGAAAGGTATGCAACAAGTGAAAGAAAACTTGGAGAAAACAACTCTAGGTGATATTACTGATCTTGCAGCTCTTAAATCACAAATGGAAGAAGACGAAAAAGGAGATAAGTAATTAACTCTTTAAAGTCTGTATCCTGCGGGATTTGTAGATAATATTAATAGGTTGTTTCTTACGAGAGACAACCTATTTTTTTGATAAAAAAGCAGATTATGAGAGAACCTATAACGGTTACAATCTTAGGCTCAGGTTCAGCGGTACCTACGCCTCGCAGAAATACCTCTGCTCAGATTCTTTCGATCAATGAAGTGCCATATTTGATTGATTGTGGTGAAGGGACGCAGACACAGATGCTTCGCTATGGGGTGAAGCAGTCGAGAATTACAGCAGTGTTTATTTCTCATCATCATGGAGATCATATTCTAGGTTTATATGGAATGTTGTCTACATTTAATCTTATTGGCCGTACCAAGCCTCTGCATATTTATGCCCCATCGGAGGTGCAACGCTACTTTATGTTGCAGAAGGAGTTCTTTGGAGAAGTGTTCGATTATGATATTGTTTTTCACCCTTTGAGTTTCAAGGGGATAAAACTGATATATGAGGATAAACGTATGGTGGTGCATTCGTTTCCTTTGAAACATAAAGTCGGATGCTGTGGCTTCCTTTTTGAAGAGAAAGCCAAGGAAGCGAATATTAAAAAGTCGGCCATTGAGACCTATGAGTTAACCATAAAGGATATTGTGGCAGTGAAAGCGGGAGCTGACCATGTATTGCCTGATGGTCGTGTGATTCCAAATGATCGAATGGTGATTCAACCAGAGGTGCCGAGGAAATATATCTACTGCACAGATACAGCTCCATGTATAGATCAATATGAAGAACTAAAGGGGGTGGACCTATTGTATCATGAGGCTACTTTTGATAAGCAGCAAACCTTGTTGGCTAAGAAGACAGGTCATAGTACAACAACCCAAGCGGCCACTGTGGCTCGTAATTTAGAGGTAAAGAAGTTGATTTTAGGTCATTTCTCGAGTCGATATAAAGATCTCTCTCCTCTATTAGCAGAAGCTAAAGCGGTTTTCCCAGAGAGCTATATCGTTCAAGATGGGGAGACTTACACTATTGATTGATCTTCTGGTTTAGAACGAATCTTAGATTGATTCGAGAAAATTGCATCGCTTTTTTAAGAGAGTGATGCAATTTTTTTATTGACTATATTGGACGGAAGGGATCAGGCAATATATTAGGGGGGCTATGCATATATCTTAGTTAAACGATATAGGAAAAATGGTATAGGATCTGATCATCTATTAACGTTGGATTGCGTGGTTTGTGCCAATGTCTTGACACGCCGTGCGATATGGACGATGGGAATAACGGTACGCAGGAAGGAAAAGAACCACAAAGACACGGAGGGTTGAAGCGCAAGGGATAGCACACAGATGAAACAGATTTTTTATTGATGGTGTCGTAGTGTGCCGTGCTGGAGCTCGGCGATCCCAGCGTTTGATGTGTACATCACGCCTGTACGAGGTCATAGAGTTGCTTGGTAAAGACGCGATGTTCGCGTCTCAAATGGGTTAGAAGGTTGTCGTATTATTGTAGGCTTTGTTTGTACGAACGCATTCGCACAAACAAAGCCGTATTAGATATGGAATCATTACTAATTTTCAAGAAATATCTTTTCTAGAAGATAACTGGCATTCATCTTTGCTGTGGCTCCTTTTCTTAGGATATAATCGAAGATTATTTTCTCTTCTTGATATTCAAATTCAAAACAGAAATTTTTAAAGTGAGTAGGGTAGGTGTTTTCTAGTTTTTTTAGTTCTAGATCATGGGTTGCTAGAATTCCTGCTGTTGGGTATTCTATGATTTTTTTTAGGACTATTTCGGAACCTTTAAGCTTGTCTTTGGAATTAGTTCCTTTTAATATCTCATCCAATAAAATGAATGTGTTGGGGTGGTTTTGCATATGTTGTTTCATCTGTTTTAGACGAAGCAGTTCGGCATGGAAGAAGGAGATCCCTTCGGAGAGTTGATCCGAGCTTCGCATGCTAGAGAATAGTGCGGTAGGTTTGAATGTAAGATAGGATGCGAATACAGGAGCTCCAACCGATGCAAGAATGATGTTTATCCCGATGGTACGAAGATAAGTGCTTTTCCCTGCCATATTTGCCCCCGTAATGATGTGTATTAGGTGGTCTTGTTTGATATGTATTGGATTTCCTACTGCATTCGTTTTAAATATCAGAGGGTGAACCATCTTTTCTGATTCTAGTATTGTATTGTCAGATGGTGTTGGATAGGAGGTGTCTAGATTGTGATATGAAATATGAGAAAGGGCACAAAGGGCATCTAATTCGGCAAGGTTTTTAGACCATATAGCAATTTGGTTCTTATTTTTTCGAAACCAACGATCGGTGCGATGGGTCACCCAAAAATCTCTTAAATAGAGTCCGTTAAGAACTATGTTGACAATGAGATTACTTCTTTGGTCTAAGGCAGCCAATATTTTTGTTAACTCTTTTGCTTCTGAGATAAAGCTGTTGTTATCGTTGCAAAGTGGTTCCGAAATCTTCTTGAGTTTTGAAGCGGTAAAGCGCTTTGCCTCTTGGTGAATGAGAGCTAGAATCTTGTGTATGCTCATCATTGATTTGTAAGTCCCATCGACGTAGAGTATTCTTTTGTTCATTTGTGAGGTTAATCCAGCAGTCACGATAAGTAACATGATGAATGTCCCGATGGCAAAAGCCGGATTGATCAAAGAGAAGCAGGCTAGAAGAATGACCGTAAGGTTGGTCGTGGAGAGAAATGTTGCTGCGATGATTTGCCAACGATGTTTAATAATGTCCTCATATTTGTTTGCCGAGGTGATCATTGAATCGAGTGCCACCTCTTTTTTCCACCCTTGAATTTGAATTTGGTGTCTCCAATCAATTAAAGGTGCTAGTTCTCTATTGGCTTCTTGTAGTTCTAATATCTCACCCTTGGTTCTACTGGTGTTTTCAAGAAGCTGGGCTAGATATTCTGCCCCCTCTTTGGTTACCGTTCTGTTGATGAAGTGAAAAAGTGAATTCTCACCAAATATTTCTAGATCGTGACTATATTCATGCTTGAAATTGATGAATCGTTTGCCATTTTCATAGTTTGAAAGATCACCATCTAGAGTGGCTATCTCTGCTTTAAGAATTTCTATTAAGGAGTGTAGATCTTCTCTGTATGCTTGAAATTTTGTGTCGTATAGATGAAGTGCAATAAATGGAAGAATGATAATTAGAAGAGTCCAGGGGGGGGTGTTATTGGCTACAAGATAGATAGTATAACAAAATAAAAAGAATAGTAACATTCTTATTACTCCAATCCCAAGGCTTAATTTACGGGCCTTTAGTGCTTCTTCTTCTTTGGCATTAAGTTTGTCTATGTAGTATTTTCTTGGGTTTTGTTGCATCATGTTGTACTAGGATAATGTGTCGATTGTGATTAAGAGCTAAAGATATTTAGCTTTTGTCATATAATGAAGTAAAGTTGGGTAATTGTTTCTAAAACGCACCTCTTAGCTGGTATGAAAAGGAGTGACATTTTTGATTTTAATTAAGATATGTTTGCGGTTGTTGTGTAAATGGTATTCTTTTGCATGGTCCTCACAGGATTAAACAGTATTGACATTTTTACAATAAATTATATAGGTAGATGGTACATGAATTAATTTCTTTTGGTGTAAGTGTTTTGACTGGTTTTTTTGCAATAATGAATCCTATTGCTAATACTCCAATATTTATGGGTATTACAGATGGTTTAGATGATGCAGATAAGAAAAAAGTAGCTAAAAAGTCAACATTTATTGCTTTTATCATCACGAGTTGTTTCGTTTTGACTGGCCACTTTATTTTTCAGGTGTTTGGCATCACCATTCCCGCGTTTAAAATAACAGGCGGTATTCTTCTATTTTATGTCGGTTTTGAGATGCTGGAATCGAAAAAGAGTACGGTTCATCGTACCATGAGTGAGGATGATGTCTCGAGTGTTGCGGTTTCTCCGCTTGCGATACCAATACTAGCAGGACCTGGAACTTTGGTGACGGGAATTAACTTTGTAAGTGATGGAAATATGACTCACATGTCTATCGTCGTTTTGGTGTTTGCTTTCATGTGTTTTATCTCTTATTTATGTTTTAGTGGAGCCAATAAGATTGTTGCATATTTAGGAACCAATTTGATTGCTGTATTAGGTAAGATCATGGGACTTATTTTGGCTGTAATGGGAATCGGAATGATTATTGAGGGAATTAAACTGGCATTTCTTAAATAATTCACATCACTAGCAGTTAGCCTATCGTTTTGATATACTCGTGTGCTTTGAGTGTAAGGCTTGGGGCGTTAAAATATAAGTGTGCATGTCTGTCTTTTTTACACTGTATGATTTAATCATCAGGTCATTTTAATTTAACTAGAGGTCTTCGGTTTTTATATTGCAATGGATATGTAACTTCCTATATTTAAAAGTTGCATATCCATTAAGAACATGCTCTTTCTGTGAGCAAAAATATATTGACCAACTTTTATGAACAGGATTCTAGTTGTTGTAATATTATAGCATATGGATTTATCTCAACGAAAACCCAATAAAATTGAATTGGAAGTACTGAAGTATAAATTTAAGCGAAAGAAACAATACTGCATTGATGGGTTAGTCATTATTGGGTTATTCACACTGATTATGATAGGGTTTATTCCCTTCAAAGGTCTTCTTATTCTTATTATATTTCTTCTATTTAAACTTGCCTTACTACTGGTTGAAAAAATCCATAGTATTCGACAGATTGATTTCTCTCAAATAGAAATAGAACGTTCCTCTGGGATCTTGACTCTTGAGTATCGAGGATCAGGGAAGTATATGCATAAAGTGTATGTTGTTAGTGGAAAGGTGTTTGAACCAATTTTTGCAAAGTTTGATAAACTTCCCACTTATGGAGTGAAGAAGAGCGTCATCTATGAGTATGTCGACTTTTGTCGTTTCGCTTCTCCAATTGATTCCCCTTGTTACTTTATTTCAATAAATAACAAATTATTGAATGATAAGCACCTGAAATATGTTCAAAAAAATAGATATATTGGCATCTTATCCACGCTCCTAAGTTCACTATTTATATTCTTATTGATCTTTGTTTACAAACCGAATGGGAATTTTTCAGATGATGGAGTTTCAATATTTATTCTTCTCGGGTTGATCTTTTGTAGAACGATTTGTGTGTTAATTTATAATGGATTGTTGTATTATAGATATCTATATACTAATCGATAGTATGAACGTATTGTTTAAACGACGACTTTGCTGTAAGAGATTCTTGTCATTAAATAGATTGTGAAGTTATTATAGGGCATCCCTTGAGACGCCCCATCTTTATTTATGATGCTAAGAATTAGGGAAATCGATCTCAATATCAGTCATATTATGAACGTAATTTGTAACGGTCATTGCGAGTATGATACCGATAAAATCCATGAGGTCTTTTAGATCATAGCCCAGTGAGAAGAATACATCAATATCATCCTTCTCTAGATGTCCACCATTCTTAGCTGCAGTTGCTGCAAGACAACTTAGTGGCCCTAGTTTTTTATCAGTAGATTCGCAATGTATAGCTTCAGTAATCTCTTGATCTGTCATCTTGATTACATTCTTTGCTATATAAGTGTGGGCTGCAATACAGTAGGTGCACTTATTTGTTTCTGCTACAGAAAGTTTAATATACTCTTGCTCTTTTGCTGTGAATTTACTCTTCTTTCCAATCAGATCCATCTTTAGATATGCCTCAAGCAGCATTGGCGACGTTGCAATGGTTCTGATGATTGCTGGGATACGTCCCATTTTTGATCTTAGAGGAACAAGCATTGTTTGTGACGCTGTTGGCAGCTCATCAAATGTAGGTGCAGTAATTTTCTTCATAATATTTCGTATTTTTTTAATGATTTTGAACTTTCTTTTCGTATTCCCATAGTTTATTTTTTTGCCAAAAGATCATGGCATCTTCATTTCCATAGTTATATGCTCTTTCAATAAAATATAGGGCTTTGTCTGTGTCTTTATCTGTTCCGATGCCATCGAGGTACATTCTTCCTAAATAAAACATCGCTTGAGAATGATTCTGTTGGGCAGCTTTTTGACACCATAGAAAACTTTTGGTAATGTTTTTATCCGTTCCGTTGCCTTTGTAGTAGAGCATGGATAATAGAAATTGAGAATTACTATCTCCTTGTTTTGCTGCTTCAAGACACCAGAAGTAGGCTTTCTGGGTATTTCTAAGGACTGTTTGGTTCCCATAGAAGTACCATTGGGTTAGATCCTTTTGGGCGTTTATATCACCAGATTGAGCTTTTTTTATCAAGGTGTTAAGTTCGTTTTTTTTGGCTGAGAGTTGTGCTGTACAACAAATAATTAGAAATATATATAAGGTTCTTTTTATCATCATTACAAGTTTTATTACATTAGTAAACAGTTATTCATTAATAATTGTTTATTCCATTAAGTATGACATCTTTTATTCATCGAAATAGAGTATCTCTAGCTTTAATTTGTTTCCTCTTCGTACAAGTGATATTTTCCATGTTAAGTACGCCAGAGATAATTAAGGTTTTCTATCTAGAGTATGTATATCGCTTTATCGGAACTTTCATGAGTGGGGTTAGTGAGATATTTCCATTCTCGTTGTGGGATATATTCTTTATTCTACTGATTGGGTATGTTCTTGTTGGTGGGGTTGTCGTACTCATTGTCAAGCACTATCGAAAGATATTTGTAAAAGGATTAATCTTTGTTGTTTTAATTTCAGCGAACTGGTTTTATATATCATGGGGTTATTGTTATGGCAGAGAGCCGATGGAGCAAACACTAGGCATTAAGGTTGAAGGAATACAGCATGATGACTTTATAAATGCTTATGATAAAATTATTGCAGATATCTCAAGGATGGATAGTACTGCTTGGGAAAATAAATCTGACGATTTTCTTATATCTCACTATAAAAGAGGAATGAAGCAGCTAGGTGTTCCACTGCTTATAACGCCTCAAAGGATGAAAGTTATGACCTTTAGCCGTTTCTATATTCGAAGTGGTGTGTTGGGTTATTTTGGTCCATTTTTTAATGAGGTACATATAAACGGCTATGCATATGAGAAAGACAATCCATTTGTTGCTTTTCATGAGTTGACCCATCAACAAGGGGTTGGTTCAGAACGAGATTGTAATTTTATTGCTTTTGCATTGACATATAGTCAAGAGAATCAAAGCTTACGTTATAGTGGTTACCTAAATATTCTCCCATATTTTATTGACTACTTCTACTCTTTCGATCAAGAGGAACAAAAGGTTTTGTTTGGGAAGCTACCGAAGTTTGTAATTCAAGATTTAAGAGATAGATCTCGTTGGTACCAAAAACAGCGTAATGCTCTTGCAAGTAGTGTCCAGTCTAAAGTGAATGATGTTTACTTGAAATCCAATGGTATTTCAGAAGGGGTAATGGATTATGGGCGTTATTTTGGCATGGTTGTAAGTTGGATCAATGGTCATAATTTGTATTGATTTTTTCTTGTTTAGACTAGATAAAGATATCTTAGTTAAAAAAAGTTTATACTGCATAATGCTAACCATAATATTTGCGTAATATTATCTGGATGCTAACTTTGTATAAGTAAACTATTCGATAGTTAAAGGAATTTAGGTTGTCGATAATTTTAGAATTAGTATCCGCCGTGATGACTGGTTTTGGGGGAAGTCTGATTCATCAGATGTTTAGTCTAGCGGCAATAGAGCAGAGATCAATTTTATAGTGAACTTATTCAGCGGAATCTAGGTAGCAATTGTCTCATACTAAGATCGCTCTTTGGGGGAAGAGTTAAACAGAGTTTTTGAAGTTGTATTGTTCATGGGCAACTTCGTTTTTGAGTGGTTCTCTGTTGATCTTATTTTATTGTATGAGTGTCCAAAGAATTTTTCATGGATCTCGCTCTATTTTTAAACAAACAAGGAGTAGGAAGACACAGTAAGAATATTAATTACTGTGTCTTTTTTTATGCCATAACATTTCTTCCTAGATTGCTATTTATTGAAAGCTATGGTCCATAACGGAACTTTTATATTGATGAGTATGAGCGTAACAACTTCTTTTTTATTGGTTTTCGGGCTATTGATTCTGATTGTTCTATTTTTTTTATATTTAAGAAATAATATCGATAAACGTTTTACTCTCGATGAGCTTGATAAAAACATAAAAGCCTTGACTGGTAGTTTAACGTGGCAAAATAGTGGACATGTATTTGGTGTTTTAGCTCTATGTCTCTTTTTATTGGCTGTTACTGTTGGAATATATCCGTTGGGATGGATTGTTTTAATATTAGCATTGATTTTAGGTGTTATTGGGTTTGTAAAGTCTAAAACAGATCAGATTGGAAGATTAATTGCGAAGCTTAGTATTATTGTTTGTCTCGGATATTTATTGCTAATAGTCTTTTTGCTTGTATATGCTTATTCTTCATTTTCCTCCTACCAATAGATATTCTAACTTAAGGCGATAAATGCAACTTTTCTATAGTGTTCTTTAGGATCGTGTTTGTTTCTAATAGACGATCTAGAGCTTATAGTTAGAGAGGTCTCCAACTATAAGCGATCTATAATTATTGATTTGTAATAAAGTATCTTATTCTACAAGTATTTCCTTTACTGGCATTGTTTTTATCTTTAGATACTCTTATGTAAAGTGTATGATCCTTGTTTTCAAGTTCAGATTCAAGAACAAGATACCATGGAAGGTGTATGTGGGTACTCCAACGTGTAAAGAGATCTATTTTTTTCCAGTTTTTGTTGTCCACGGCATATTCTAATATTCCAGCATCAGGTCCAGCTGCAATTGTGATACCAATAGCTTTTCCTTTGAATTTGTATTTAAGGATGGCATTTGGGGTCTCACTAATAAGCATTGGAACGTGGTGGAAGTTATCTCTAGTTCTTTTTCCATCTTTAGGAACCCAAGATTCGATCCGATTCCATCCTTTAGGAAATCTTTTTAAATCAGTTGATTTTAGAGTTCCTCCTTCATAGTTATATGGATCAATAGGATCAGGAAGAAGATAGGTGGTGATTTTATCATCTTCAGCTACACCACTACTCCATGCCTTATCTAAGAATTGTAACATGGAATTGGCATATACCCCTTGTCCAAAAGGAGAGGGGTGTAAATTTTTAAAGTCTTTTTCCCAAGTAAACTCTTTGTGGTTAATTCTATCGGTTACCTCAAGGGCTAGGTTTAAAGATGGGACTTGATAGTGTTTCGCAACGGCTTCATGATTAAGTATTACTTTTGGGATGTTACCGTTATTATAGGTTTCAATTTTATTCGGATCAACGAAATGCATAAACACAATGTCCATCTCAGGGTTTTTATTTCGAAGGTGTCTAACAATGCCTTCCATTGCTCTAACCTGCTCTGTGTCTGTTCTTCCATTGGAAGCGTCATTTACGGCAGCTTCTTCAAATAGAAGGTCAATATCTTTCATGTTTGGAAGGTCTCTTTCAATTCGGAAAGATGCTGGAGTACTTCCCATAGATGGGATTCCAGCTTCAATGAATTCAAACTGTGTCTCCGGAAATCGTTTCTCAAGATATTGACATATACTGTCTCTCCATCCATGATTGTATGTGATGGAACCGCCAAGAAATGCAACTCGTGCTTTTTCGTTTCTAGTGAATTTTATTAAGCTATTTTTTATGCCGTTTCTAAGTTGATGGTAGTTGCTTGATTCTAGTTTTTGTTTTGTTTTTTGTGTATAATAGTCAATGAAATCAGCGCCTATTTGTGGGGTCTCTATTGGGAAATGGTGCCCATATAGCTCTTGTTTCCCTTTAGTGCATGGAATGATTGTTGCAGGTCCACCTAATTTTATATATCGATTAATTAGTACAAACGTGTTCTCTGTGGGTGGCACTACCTTATCTTTCAATCCAATCATATGAAGAATCGGAACCTTCGCATTGGCAAGGTCCTCTAGTCCATTAAGTGGAATATCTTTGTATTGCAGTGCTTCGTTGTCGTTTTTGAATCCATATTCTAGCTTTAATTTTACCCATGTATTCTTATGACCGTTTCCCGTGCCTTTTCCAAGGGGCCAACTCTTAAAGTCGCATACTGGAGCTTCTGCATATATTACGTTCACTTTTTCGACATTATTTTTTGCCCAGTTGTATGCAAACAAACCACCACGGCTTACCGCTTCTAGTGAAACTTTTTTAGATAGTTGGTACTTAGATGTAATATTGGCGTAGAATATATCCCATATCTTCATAGCTCTTGGAGAACCAAGCATCCCATTAGTGTTAATATAGGCAATGTGATATCCTTTGTTTAGCAGTATGCTATCCATTTCTGTGTGCCAATTGGGGAATCGAGCCCTCCATACCCATGGATTTCCAGGAAGGGCTGTTTTAGGAATAACAACGTGTCCAAGTATGGGGTGTGCTGAAATCTCTTTGGGGAGCTGGAGTTTTAATCTTATTTGATTAAAGCCTTTCCATTGTAATGACTCTATGGACATTAAGTTGTCGTCGGATGCCGTAGCATTGCTACTTAAAGTTGTGATGAGAAATAGTATGGCAAGGAGCCATGGTTTCACTGTTTTTGTGAAGTATTTCATACCTTTCGTTTAGTGTGTCGTTTATCTGCAAAGTTATACTGAAAGATACGTCTTTAGAATTTAGTTAACAAGTTTATTATGATTTGGAGAGGAAATGGAACAACTATTATAGTTTAAGAATGATTGAGAGGCTTGCTATTATGTTACTAATATCTTGCTGTTGTAACGTTTTTATGATTGTTAATTATTTAATGTATTATTTTTAGAATTGTATACTTTTGGTCATTCAATATAAATTTATCAATAAAATAACTTATGAACATAAGAGCGCTTTGTAGTTATGCACTTTTGGCATTCTTTGCATTTGGTTGCAGTAAAGATTCGGATAAAGATGTTTTTAGTGTGAAAACGAAAGAGATTGAATTCTTTTCGGGAGATAAAGCAATGATCATAGCAGAATCCCCAACTTCCATTTATTACAAGTCAAGAAATGTAGAGGTTGCTCTTGCAAATAATACAGGTGAAATTACAGGACAAAAGGTTGGTAAAACTGAAATTGTGGTTACAGATGGAACGAACTCAACTGCGGTATCAGTGGAGGTGAAGGCAAAGTATCCTTTATGGGAAGCCCCAGTAGGATTAGTTGCTGGAAGTAGTGTGTCTGATTTGATCTCATTGAGAGGAAAACCGCATAGTTTAAAGGTCAATCCTGACAATCCAGATTATACATATGTTTGCTACTTAAGTAACGACCTTAAAATAGAGAAGGTGAATTATGTGTATCAAAAGGATAAATTCTATGGTGCAGATCTTAGATATGTCCAGGAGATGTGTCCCAATCTGAAAGATGCATTTAAGGAGCGTTATTTTGTGCGAGAAACGGAAAAATATGATTTGTTGTTATTTAATCATTTTAAGTCAGAAAACTGGACAATATGCTATCGATTTAATGATAAATACCATTCGGTTTTTTACATTCCGAAACCTTAGTGTTACAAGCACTCTGTGTATAACTTGAATCTGGGAGACTTTAAAGTTAAGTATCAAACATACCAGAGCGTATTGGTATTGAAATAATATATCTATCACATCTCTTTAACATGTAAAGATGTGATAGATACCTATTAATCGTTGTCATGTTAACATCTATTCAGTCCAAGGTTCTATAACTCGATCTAGAGCATCTTGACCCTTGGCCCAAGATAGAAATATTCCATAGTTTGTAATAGGGATATTGAATCTCTCTAAATCAATAATTCTTCGATTCAATTTTTGAGAGGATATCATGCACCCTCCGCAATGTATCACTAGGTCGTACTGTTCAATGCTTAACTCTTCAAACTCTCTTCCGAAACTAAAATCGATCTGTATATCTGGGTTTTTCTTAAGTAATATTTTAGGTATTTGAATTGTGCCAATATCTTCTTGAATTCTAGAGTGATTGCAAGCTTCACATATGAGAACTTTTTCGTGTGATTTTACTCTTTGCCATTTTTTTATACCATTATAAAAAAGAGATAGTCTTTGTGTTGCATGTTGTATCATCATAATGGAGAATGTGGTCAACGAAATAGAGTTGGGTAGCCAGTCATGAACAATGTCGATGGCCTGAGAGTCGGTGATGACAACATCAAGGTTGGGGATTTGTTGTGTGAAATTCACAAGTCGGTCTCTTTCCCTCTTATCTCCCTCTCTAGCTTTTTTAAGGTCTAACCTAAAGGTGATGGCATAAGCCCAATTACGAGTGATCTCCTCCAGTGCCATATTTTGTGGACGAAGGAGTCGTTTTTCGGGAGTCTCTTCATCCATCGGAATAATTAGTAGGTAGCTGTGATGTCTCTTTAGAAAGGGGAGAAGTTTGTTTGCTTTCTCGTGATTTACATGGTTCTCTATTAATTCAAGCAAATTACCTCTGTTTTCCCTTTGACGTAGATCTGCTGAGATAAATTGTTTGTCGGTATGATTTAATAATATATTGTTGTTTTCTAAAGCAATACCATTTATTCGGTTTTGAATAACAATAAAGTGTTTTTTGAATTTTATTGCTAGAGAAATTAACTCATTCTCAACCCTACACTCTTTGATGTTGGATGGATATGTGATAATAACAAGATCACACTCCTTTAATGTTTGGATTACTTTTTGTCGCTTCTTCTGTCCCAATTTAGAGGATTCGTCGATGCCTGGTGTATCAAATAACTTACACGGACCTATTCCATGGAGTTCAAAAAGAGTTATCTTGTGGTCAGCTGTTGTCCCTGGTGTGGGATCAACAATGGATGTTTCTTGTTGTGTTAGTAGATTCATTAGGGTACTTTTCCCTGCATTCATTCTACCAAAAATACCTATCTCTACGCGTTTCATTCTCAAAGCAAATTAATGATGCGTTAAAGATAGGTATATTTAGAATATTTTATTTAATTGTAATCTTACGACTGATCGTCTTTTTACTAAAGTATATTTTATAGAAATATACCCCTTTAGGGAATTTAGAGAAATTGAATTTGAAAATACCACGTTCAGTAACTCCTGAGAGGATGCGCTGTCCATAGATATTATAGAACTCATATTTCATGAATTTATCGTTTGGATTATCAATCTTAATGGAGAAGTGTCCATCGTTGGGGTTTGGAAAAACAATCACGTCAGAGAAGGTTGCACTTCTCATATCCCCTGCGGTGAAAGCCATCATTTGTCCAAAGGCATCGACATCAAATTGATTTAATGATGTATTTACCCTTTCAAGGGAATTGAATGGCATTAAGAATCCTTTCTCTTCTTTTAATTCAATCCCTTCAAAAGTTTGTTCTACTTCCTCGGAGGTGACATCAGCTTGATCGTAATGAAAAGTAAGATGGTATTTTGTATCATCGGCAATATCAACGTTTTGAACTTCCCAATATCGGTTAAGAAAATTACCGTCAGTAGGCATTGAAGTGTGCCTTTCCCCATTCGCTTTAAATCTAATATGGGCATTATCATTTTCAGGATTAAATTCCTCAAAACTAACAGTAACTGGAGAGTATTGGTTGTTTGAACCAATAGGAAGATAAAAGCTTGCATTTGGGTCGAAACCGAAACCAAAAAATTTCTTTATGGACCCATGGTTGTTGGTGTTAAAGAAACATCCTGCGCCCTCTTTATTTCGTAGTACGGTTGCGTCTTCATTTAAAGAGATATCTTGATCACCTATGTCAACAATCCCATTTTCAAGCATCACTTGTTGGTTTACCTCAAGAGGTGCTTCGATAAATAATTTTGGTTTTTCTGTAGCCGCCGCGGGTTCTTTATTAACTTCTAGGTTGGATATTTTTATAACTCCTTCTCCTTTAATATATTGGTCTTTATTGCCCTTAAAAATAAAAAAGCCAGAAGAGAACTCATCAAACAAAGCGAAACTATTGTTCTGAATATCTCCACTAATTGTAAAATTACCATCCATGCGAAAAAAAGATTGCTCTTGCTTCTTTTCACCTTTACTTTCAAAGTCACCAAGAATGGTGACATTTGCGTCTTTACTTACGTTAATCGTTGCTCCTTTGATAGATACATAAGACTTTTGCCCAAGTAATGAGCTAGAAAAAAAGCTTAATAATATCCATATATGTAATCTTCTGTTCATGATGATTGTTTCCTTAATTACTAGATCAAAGTCGCTTATCTTTCAATACTAATATTTTTGTGAACGTATTTTTTCTATACGACAAAGTGTAGCCTTACTCTTTGTTGCAATAACTCCTGTTGCAACGTCTAAAAAATATGCATCCCCCGCAGGGATGGGAGCCCCACTAGAGTCAGCCCAATATTCACCAGTGGGTGCATTAAAGGCAGCTTTGTAATTATTATAAAGAAGTTCTAACTCATCTCTGTTAGGTAGTCTCCAATCATTATATCCTCCAAATGGTTGTTTTGCCTCTACAAAAGACACATTGTAGGTGTTACCTGGTTCTGGTGCCTCTGAAACAATCAACACCTCTCTATTTACGGCATCTACAGAAAAAACAATACCTCCCCATAAACGATCTCCTACTTTAAGATCCATTGGCCTTCCACCATAAGTCATCCATCGTGTTCCATTGAAGAAAACAGGCATGTGCTGAGTAAGGTTGTAAACCACTAGCCCTTCTGCAGGGGTAGCAATGTTCAATATTTGTGTAGATGACATTCTTGGGAATAAGAATCCTCTAGAGGTGCTATTAACTTCCATTGCTGCAGAAGCCGATTTCTCATCATTGCTGCCCACTACAATTTTATTGTACCCTTTTACGTCTTTGTTGTTGTCGGCTACAATTCCTTTTTGTGCTTCAACAACCCCTTCCTTCCCGAACTTATTACTATAGTTGTCACTGAGGTCTTTGATCGCAACATCTAGTTTTTTGTCGGCATCTGCTAAACTTGTTGCGGCATTGGTGTAGTGTGCTGCTAGATCAGCAGCGTAAGAACCGTCTGCGTTTAGTCCTGCACCAGTGATAATGCTATTCGTTTTATTTTCAAGATCGTGGTTATTTGTCTCTAAATTGGTCGTTTTAGTATTTAAATCTCCAATTTGTGTAGTGTGGTCTGCTACTGTTGCTTCAAGAGCAGTAGTTCTATTTTCTACTCCTTCAATTCTAGCGGTATGATCACCAATTTGTAACTTTACTTCTCTCATCTTATTGTCAAGAATAAAACTTTCATTTTGAAGTGATGAGGCTGTATTAATGTAGTTTGCAGCAGCAACAGGAGCATAGGAACCATCTACTTGTAACCCACTACCAGCTTGCGTTGCGTCTAACTCGTTTTGGAGTTCAGTTGTGCTGGTAACCAAATTATCTACCTTTGTCGTGTTATCCTTAAGTTTTTGATCTAGAAGAATATCAGCGTTGTATAAAGAGGTAGCACCATTGATATAGTTTGATACAGTGGATTGGGTATATCTTCCTTCTTTGGATAATCCTGCCCCTGAAATAGTGTTGTTCATCTTTGAGAGAAGCTCTATGATATTATTCTCATTATGAACAAGTTTTGCTTGAATTGCAGTGTTGTCATTATTTATATTGGTGATCAAATTCAGCTGGGCTGCAACATTCTGATCGGTCTGATGTAGGGCTTTATCTAAAAAATATGCCTCCTCGTGCATCGACTTAGCGGCACCAATATAGTGTCCTAAGGTAATGGGCATAAAATCACCTTTATCCGTAAGTCCTAGTGATGCCTGTGTTATATCTAATTCATCTTGGGTTCCAGTGGTTCCTCCCCCAAGTGTTGCAATGGTTTTATTAATATCATCTATCTTTTTGATATTTCGGTTTAATGCCATTGAGTTTGAAGCAGAACGTGCATCAATAGCATTTAATGTGTTATCTAATCGAATTGTTGCATCATGTATGGATGAGGCTGATGAGATGTAATTTCCATCTTTTTTATTGATGTAATCCCCTGTGGCAATATTTAATCCAGCTCCTTCTCTTGTTGCGTCAATCGCCTTTTGAACCTGTGCTGGAGACCCCGCAGTGGTAGATATCTTGTCTAGATTTGCTTGTATGTTAACACAAACTTGATCTAAAAGATAATCAGCATTACTTGCACTCGTAGCCATTTTGATATAGTGGGCACGACCATCGATCTCATAAATATCCTGTCCTAACGGCATCCAGTCCGTTCCTTTCCAAAAGTAGAAACCTTCTACTTTATATGTAGCAGAAGCAACCGTGTTATATACCAAAAGACCATTGGGCTTAATTCCTGGAACCGGATTATTGGGACCTTTCAATTCAACCCTAGGCACAAGAATCCCTTTGTCATTTGAATAAATGTCGAGAACTGCTGTAGCTTCTGTTGGTGCATTTTTTATATCGCTAATGGACACATTCTGTGCTTCCATTTTATTACTCCATGAGAAAATGAGAATAAATAGGAATAACAGAACAATTTCTTTATTAGCTTTTTTGTTAAACAGATGACTTTTCATATACTATTGCTTTTCCATGTTCAGTACAACAAGTGTAGAATATACTTAAGATAAATATACTTAAAAAATAAATTATGAAAAAGTATTGCGACTTCTAATTGAGGTTAACAAGCAAGAATTATGTTTAGAGCTACCAAGCTTATCTTGAAAAAAGTTGAACACTATCCACATTTAATTTGTTATACAAAGAAATTAAAAAATATAATATTATGCTTAATAAATTGATATTAATCTTCGTTTCGTGTCTATTGTTTTCACTAGTTGACTTAAAAGCACAAGTTTCCGAAGGAGAACTTGAGATAATTAAAAGTGAATTGAATACGGAAAAAAAAGAGTTGGTACGCCGTAATATGAATTTGATCTCGGAAGAGGCTGAAATATTTTGGCCAATTTATAATGAGTATCAACATCAGAAATCAGAGATAATGGATGAACGAATTAAGGTTCTTCGTGCTTATGCTGCTGAATATCTGGTTATTTCAGAGGAGAAAGCAGAAAGAATGGCTTTAGATCAGTTCAAATTGAGAAAGAAGAGTATTATTCTTCGTCAAAAGTATTTTAAAATCATTTCTAAGAAGATGTCTCCAGTGTATGGTATACGTTTTGTCCAGATTGATCGGCAAATAGATCTATTAATTGAGATGAAAATATTTGAGAGCATGCCTTTGATGCAGTACCGTTAGAGATTAATATTAAAATATCAATTTGACTATATTATTAATGGCTTGTATGGTGTGTAAACCTGTGCAAGCTTTTTTTATCTTATTGCACAAACCAATATGTTTTATGTTTACTTTAGTCATGGTATATTAAAGAGAGGAAACGAGGTGTTATAATTTCTGTTAATTCGTTTTATTCTCTTTATAAAAACAGAACAGCTTGTGTGAAGTACTAATACCCCCTTTAAAAGCGTGAACATAAGAAGATTATCTCATGCTTTCAAAGCTTCCCGATATTTATGGTTTGTAATAACTCAATTTGGCTCTATACGATTGCTTAATGGTGGTCCTCTCTTTTGAATGATCTAGTCCTAATATTGGGTGTCGAAGAGCATAAACTGTTGTCTATATTGATGTTTGCTAGATTAAAGTTAGGATTGATGGTATACCAAACATCTGTTTGGTTCATTAAACTGAAGGCAATGGTTTTAAACTCTATTTGAGGTTAAATATAAAGGCTACATACAGTGGGTATGTAGCCTTTATGATAATCCTTAGTAATGGGTGATTAGTAGTTGAAAATGTCTTCCAACGAAAGTTCTTCTACTGTACCATATTTTGAAAGCCTTTTTTGTGTGAGTTTTGCTCTATCACCTTCTACTATAATAGTATAGTGTTTAGATCTAACTCTATCTTTAAAGAAGGTATTAATCTCGTCTAGTGTTGCCACCTTTGCATATTCATACACATCCTTACGTAAATCTTTGGTGTATCCCATCTTTTCATTTTCTAGATAAGTGAAAAGAAGGTTATTTCCTGTAATACGTTCCGACTCAATTCTACGAAGGATTGATTCTTTAGAGGTATCAAAGGAAACTTGAGACAGAGGCATATCGGTCAAGATTTCGTCCATTGCATTTAATGCATTGTCAAACTTATCCGATTGAGTTGAGATATTAGCATAAAGAAGCGATGGCATACCTTTTTCATATGGCTTTGTGAAATATGACCACGCTGAGTATGCAAGAGCTCTAGATTCGCGAATTTCTTGGAATACGATTGAACCCATTCCACCTCCGTAATATTCATTGAAAAGAGAAAGTTTTGGCAAATCTTCTTCCGCAACAGTTCCTTTGTTGTTGATCATGCGAATAAATGCTTGTACCATATCATAATGAACGAAGTAGACTTTGTTTCTGTCTGTTGTCTGATATGTAAAATCTTGCATCTCTGGTTTTGGGAGGTAATTTTCTGCCCAATAATGATTTGCTTTCAAGTTATTTACGACCTCGTTCGACTCTTTTGGTCCATAGTAGATAATCTTATGAGGGTATGACGTTAGGTTTTTAATAAGTGAAACAAGTTCTTCTGCTTGTAACTTTTTCAAGTCCGGAGCAGAAATTATATCTGTTTCTTTGTTATCTTTCCCATGAAGTGCATATTGTAAAAGATTCCTACGGAAGATGGTGTTCTTGTCGTTCTTCGCTTCGGTTCTAAATTTAACAACATCTTTTACAAGATTATCTAAAGCTGCTTGATTTGGTGTTACATTTTTAATGAAATCTTCAACAAGTAACTCCCCTTTAGCCATATTCTCACTCAGGCCACTGATGGTGATATCAAAATATTTAGCATTAGCATTCGCACGAAAGTCAATTCCTTCTTTATAAAGCTCTTTCTTGAACTCTTCAGCTGATTTCTTATCCGTTCCGAGATATTCAATAAGATCTGCTGCTAAGCCCAATTTTTTATTTGCCAATTCACCAATCTCGAAACGATAAGTTAGGTTAAATAGATCGTTTTCTGTATTCTTTGCTGCATAAAAAGTCACATGATCGTTAATCTGCTCTTTATGAATAGCATTTTTGTAGTCGATAAATACCGGAGATAGGCGAGGCGTTTCCTCATTAGCAATCATTTGCACAAATTCTGACTGAGCTGATCTATTGATAGGCACAGAGGTGATTGCAGGCTTTTCTACTTTTGTTATATTCTGAAGTTTTCCTTTACGCTTATACACAATAGCATAGTTTGTGTAATGCTCTTTTGCAAACTTCATGATATCTTCTTTGGTCAACTTTGCCATCTCATCATAAAGGTCTACACATTTATCCCAAGAACGTTCTGCAATAAATGAATCAACAAACTTGTTTGCCGTTCCACCTTTTGCTCTTTGTGCAATATCATCTTTCTTAAGATTGTTGATTACAGCTTGGATCAACCATGTGTCAAACTCTCCTTTTTTGACCTTCTCAACCTCCTGGTTGATTAGTGCTTCAGCTTCCTCTAAAGTTTGTCCAGGTTTCGGTACCGCATAGAAACAGTGTGTACCAAACTCTTGCATGAATTGAGTAAAAGAGCCTGAGGCCATCATTTTTTGTTGTTGATTGATATCCAAATCAAGAAGACCTGCCACCGAATTACTCATCAACATATCAATAAGAAGTACTTTTGGATAATCCGTGGATGCTTCTCCATTGAAACGATAAGCTAAATAAAGCATCTCCATTTGTGGACCGAACACTTCAGCTTTTTCGATCTTACTCAAAGAAGGTGTCTCTGGATATGCAATAGGAGCTACAGGCTTCTTTTCCATCTTTCCCCAATGTTTATCGATCATCTTAACTGTCTCTTCCATATTCAAGTCTCCAGCCAAGCAGATTGCCATATTATTTGGCACATAATACTTGTCATGATACTTGTGGATGTTAATCATCGAAGGATTTTTCAGATGAGCAGCCTCTCCAATCGTTGTTTGTGTACCATAAGGGTGATTAGGGTACAACATACGGGAAAGATTATTCCATACTTGAGTACTTTCTCTGTCTTGTGACATGTTAAACTCTTCGTATACTGCTTCAATCTCAGTGTGGAACAGGCGTAGAGTTAATTCAGAAAATCTCTCACTCTCAATTTGTAACCATCGTTCTAATTCGTTGGATGGAATATTGTTTACGTATACCGTACGATCTGTAGAAGTGTATGCATTGGTTTCTTTGGCACCAATCATACTCATCAGTTTATCATACTCATTCGCAATAGCATATTTGGATGCCTCTTGTGATGCTTCGTCAATCTGTTTGTAGATCGCTGTCTTTGCATCTGGATCATCCGTATTTTTATGTTGCTCATAAAGGTCCGAGATCTTTTGAATCAAAAGTTGCTCTGCCGACCAGTTGGTTGTTCCGATCTCAGATGTTCCTTTAAACATCATATGCTCAAGATAGTGTGCCAGACCTGTGGTCTCTTTAGGATCATAAGAAGATCCTGCACGAACAGGGATATACGTTTGGATCCTTGGTTGTTCTTTATTTACCGAAAGGTAAATTTTAAGCCCATTCTCTAGTTGATAGATTCTAGAGTGTGTCGGATCGTTTGCCACTTCTGTATAAGTGTATCCGTTGGCATCTTTTTTTGTAATTGTCTCAAACTTCTGCTTTGGAGTACAAGATGATATAAGAACAATTACAATCAAAGATAAAATAGAGATGTTTCTCGTTACCTTTTTCATTGTAGTAGAATTAGTATTGAAATGAAAACATTCAATTAGAATAAGATTGCAAATATAAGTTAAAATAAATGATTGGTAGATAATATATGTCACTATTCATAGCTTTTCCATTATAAGAGTTTACAATTTATTAATAAACATGTTTCATCGTATGTATAATGTGATCCAATAATCATTCTCTCTTGCTTGTCAAAGCCCTTGGTTAATCTATAATAACTACAGTGTAGTGTATAAAATAATAGCACATATCTGATTTTAATACACGATTGGACCATATATTAGACTACGATTCGTATTTAAAAAAAGTTAAATGTATCTCCCTTTGTATTTTACATAACCATTGGCACTCTCCTCTGAACTTTGTAGTTTACTTGTTAATAGGCCTGTATTGAAGATCAAATAATATCGAATAGTAGACCAATATAACATATAGGTCTGTGATACGGATAGTCATGCTTTTTTGTTAGGATAACAGTAATCTTCCATATAGTTTTGCTGACTGAATCGTATGACTAATGCTTTGTTCGTCAGTTTATTGTATGTGTATGAGCGAAGCAGGTTATTAATATCTTTTATGAATATGAGAAAAGTATTTATTGCTGCAGTTGCAGCATTAGTAATGATAGGTTCTACCTTTCAAACCAACGCACAAAAAAACTACAACACTTTAGAACAATCTACTTACATCAAAGTAAAAGGCGGATACGGCTGGGGTGTAGCTAAAGATGGTTATTATATTGATATGGGGCAAGGTAGCTCTATTGATGGTGTACAAGAACAGATTTTTACCTCATTAGGTGGAGGAGTAATCGCAGGTATCGCAGTTGGACATTTCTTTACAGACCATTTTGGTGCCGAACTTGATTTCACTTATCTAAAAGGGACAAAACAGAATGTTCAGAATGTTTCTGTAGGTGGAGTTACTTATCAATCTGCGGATGCATATACCAATCAATATCGCTTAGCTCCAACTATTATTATGAGTACCGGTAATAGTAAGATGCTTAGTTTATATACGAAAGTTGGTTTTGTATTGCCAATGGGTGGATACGCAATGGTAGAATCGTCTGCTGTAGATCCAAAAACTTCTGCTGCGATGGAAATAAACCAGAAGATCAATGGTGATTTTTCTATCGGCTTTACAGGATCATTGGGTGTTCAGTATCGAATTAACGACCGTTTAGCTACTTTCGTAGAGCTTGAAGGGGTTTATTTGAATATTAAGAGAAAGAAATCTACGATTGAGAAGTTTACTGTGAATGGAACGGATCAATTAGATAATTTTACTGCCATTACAGGTAAGCCTATTGAAGTAGAATACGTGGATTCAGTAGATTCAAACAATCCGGATCCATCAAAGGCACTAAAAACTACATCGCCTTATAGTAAGCAAGGTATTAATATCGGATTTACTTATTATTTCTAAGAAAGTATTTAGTTCTATATATGAGAAAGGATTTGGTGTTCTATTGGAACGCTAAATCCTTTTCTATTTTTATCTCTTATATGAGGCTGGCTTCAATGAGGTAAGTGGAGATTACTTCATTTTATACTGATTTTGTACGGACAATAGAAGAGACCTGTAGAGGATAATAATTTATATTTATGTTAATTACTTATTGCTCAGTATTTTTAGAATATATGGGTGTCCCATTTTATTTTAACTAATAATTCAATCGATCTAATTGTGTAGCTTTACCATGTCTTTAGAGTTCATCATCCTAAAGTTTATGTATATTAATTTAACCATAAGACAAACTGTTACAAATTATGAAAAGAGCATTGGTCTTTTTTGTTACTGCATTTGTTGCATTAGCAGCTTGCCAACCCAAGAAGGCAACCCCCAACTTTATTCAAGAAAACACTCAATTTGCAGCCAATCAAATTGACTTAGAGTTTAAAAAGATGGATAGCCTAGGGGTCATCCTTAATCCTCGTACACTGCATCGTGATGGTACTGTTCGTTATAATAAACCAGCCCTATGGACCAGTGGGTTCTTTCCTGGATCACTTTGGTATCTTTATGAATTGACCGGAGAAGAAAGGTGGAAGCAGAGAGCAGAGAAACTTACCATGACGATAGAAAACCAGCAATACACTACAAATAATCATGATGTAGGGTTTATCATATATTGTAGTTTTGGTAATGGTTACCGCCTTGCTCATATCCCTGAATATAAACAAATCATTATTAATGCTGCGAAATCTTTGTCCACACGTTTTCGCCCTCAAGTAGGTTGTATCCAGTCATGGAATGTCGATAAAGGGTGGCCATCAGAGCGTGGGTGGCAATGTCCTGTAATTATCGATAACATGATGAACCTTGAACTACTATTCGAAGCCTCTAAATTGTCGGGAGATAACACTTATAGGGATATTGCAATCAAACATGCAGACACCACAATGAAGTACCACTATCGTAAAGATTATAGCTCATACCACGTTGTAGATTACGATAGTATATCAGGAGCTTTTCGTAATGGCGCAACGGCACAAGGATTTGCCGACGAATCAGCTTGGGCAAGAGGTCAGGCATGGGGGCTGTACGGTTACACAATGTGTTATCGAGAGACCAAAGATCCTAGGTATTTAGAGCAAGCAAAACAGATCGCAAAATTTATGTTAGATCATCCACGTCTACCTAAGGATATGATTCCTTATTGGGATTTTGATTGTACCGATATTCCAAATACTTATAGAGATGCATCCGCAGCTTCGGTAACCTCTTCGGCCCTTTATGAGTTGTCTACATATGTGGAAGATGTAATTTCAAAAAAATATAAAGATACTGCCAATAAGATTTTAAAAAATCTGGCTTCTCCGAGTTATAGAGCTAAGCTAGGAGATAATTTTAATTTTATCTTGATGCACTCTGTAGGAAGTATTCCTCACAATAATGAGATTGATGTTCCTCTAAACTATGCTGATTACTATTTCTTAGAAGCACTGGTTCGAAAGAAAGAGTTAGATAAGAGATAACCATTATGTTGATTTAACATTGTGGTTTGATCGTAATAAAGCCAATAATCTTCTGTATAAGATTATTGGCTTTCTGTTTAATATAAGAAGCGCTGCGATCAGGCGACATATTTGTAGGGATAGGCATATATATTCTCTTAGCCATATGAGAGTATATCTGTCATACCTCTCTGTGTCGCTTTAAAAGCCTTTACTTTGGCATTAATGATTCTTGTAGAAGTATTGTTACTTCTGTTATCAAAGAAGTCTAATATATCTGGATACTGACTATATGTAGAGTTAGATATTTTATTCAATGTATCGAAACAAGATACTCCAACTTCATTAAATCATCTTGCAAATTACATATAGGCAAATGCTTTTACTTTTGTATGATAGAAGATCATTCTCAATTCATGGGGTAAGTTGTATGCCTTTTCAAGGTCAAGATATAATTCAAAAAGAATGGAAGCTCGTTGTCGCTGTTTCTCTTTCCATATATTACCCACTTAGTGAACAGTATGGGGTATACTTTTCTCCTTTTGGCAAATATGATCACTGCATTTCTTTTATCAATGGCAGTTCAGCAATGTTTAATCCTCATTGCGGTAATGCATCATAAGCAAGTTTTTAGATATGAAAACGATCTATAATCATGTTTGACTAAGAGAAGCACTTATTTGTAATCTTTCGCATTGCACAAGTCATATTTAAAGAAATGACTTGTGTATTAGCCCTTGCAGTTGATGTAATATGCCTGATAATATGTATAATATCATTCGCTTTAGTTCCTTCAACTTGGCAACAATGCTTCCTTTTTATCTTTTAGCCTCTTTGTTGGTCAAAATCGTATACCTTACCATTCGAAAGAATTGTTTCATCCATGCCGTCTCGTTTTTAAAGTCACGGTTAAATAGAGACCAAACAAGGGTTTAACCCTGACCAAGTACTGACCAAACCCAGTTTAGGCAAAGGAAGTATAGACAAAGTGCAGACAAAAGGTAGACTTGGTCACCGTTTGATCACTGTTTAATTAGTAGTTGGAGTGATTAAATGACGGTAGATAGGCATCGATTAAGATGGTCCATTAAGGTGTCAGATCGAAATAATATTAAACCGACAAATGACTCTTCACCCCTAATATCTACTATATTGCCTTATCCTAAAATCTGTCTATTCATTGTCTTCCCCAGAAATAGCTTATTTTACTCGTTTTGACTAATGATGGAAATCAGTAGTATCGTTTGTTCGTATTTTTCGTAGAACCTATAAGGTTGTTATTATCCATTTTCTTCATCTATTGTATACCTGTACTTATTGTTGTAGTCCTCGAATAATACTGGTATATAGAGTCTTGTGATTTTCTATAAGTCCCGATTTACATAAGCTTATTTCATGGTGTTTTGATAACAGTTAGTTTTGATCTGTATATTTTAGATCATTCAGCAATCCAAAACAATTGCATAATAAATTAATAGAACTAGCTTATGAAGAAAGTATTTGGAATACTTGCATTATGCATGATGATTTTATCCTCATGCCAAACAAAACAAACAGAAAAAAACTTTATTGAAGAGAATACGGATTTTGCTGCAAAGCAAATCTCTTTGGAGTTTAAAAAAATGGATAGTTTGGGTGTAGTTCTTAACCCAAGAACATTACATAACGATGGAACGGTTAGATATAATAAGCCTGCTTTATGGACAAGTGGTTTTTTCCCTGGTTCTCTTTGGTATTTATATGAGCTGACGGGAGAAGATTTGTGGAAGCAGAGAGCTGAGAAATTAACCAAAACGATAGAACAGATGCAATATTCTACTCGTACTCATGATGTGGGTTTTGTTATATATTGTAGTTTTGGTAATGGATATCGTTTGGCTCATATCCCTGAGTACAAGCAGATCATTATCAATGCAGCGAACTCTTTAACGACACGCTTTCGTCCACATATTGGATGTATTCAGTCATGGAGTGCAAAAAAAGGATGGCAAGCGAAACGTGGATGGCAATGCCCTGTGATCATCGATAACATGATGAATCTTGAACTACTTTTTGAGGCATCAAAATTGTCTGGTGACAACACGTATCGAGATATCGCAGTGAAACATGCTGATTTGACTATTAAGAACCACTATCGCAAAGATTATAGTTCATACCATGTTGTAGATTATGACAGTGTAAATGGTGAGATGCGTAGCGGTTGCACAGCACAAGGTTTTGCCGATCATTCTGCATGGGCTAGAGGCCAAGCTTGGGGACTATATGGCTACACCATGTGCTATAGAGAAACAAAAGATCCTAAATATCTAGATCAAGCAAAACATATCGCTTCATTCATTCTCAATCATCCACGTCTACCTAAAGACTTAGTGCCTTATTGGGATTTTGATTGTACTGATGCTAATAAAAACTATAGAGATGCTTCTGCAGCTGCTGTAACTACTTCTGCTCTGTATGAATTATCGACATATGTTGAAGGTGAAGAGGCTGAAAAACTAAAAGGAGCTGCAGATAAGATTCTAGAAAGTCTAGCATCACCAAGCTATAGAGCTGAATTAGGAGCTAATCATAACTTCTTATTGATGCACTCTGTTGGAAGTATTCCTCATAATAATGAAGTTGATGTCCCATTGAATTATGCAGACTACTACTTCTTAGAAGCACTTGTTCGTAAAAGAGCAATTGAAAAGCTATAAGTATAAACGAATTATTTTACGAGGATGTCTATGGTTTAGACATCCTTTTTTTTATCGCTCTCTTGTGTTGAAGCCCCACGTTTTATTGAATCGTATTTGTATGATTATCTCATTGCTCTTTCAGGGCCATCTTCCTAAGATTAAGATAGTATCTCTATGGTCGACAGATCTAAGGTTTTGATCCTATGGACGATATAATAAATTCCACCATGAGCCTCAGACATTCATGGAGTCTCTTAGCATAATGAATGCTAATACTTGATGTACTGCAGAATTGCTATATACAAAGAGTGGATCACTGGGGAATTTAAATACTACCGTCGTCTAATATTTGCTATCTCCTCCATTTTTCTTAGTGTTATTGATTTATATTTACAATGACTTCTTTTTTATAAGACATCTATTATCGTCACAATACTCCCAATTCATTATATTTGGTATAATAATCAACGATATCATAGATATGCAGCAACTCAAAATGCAGACTCTCATTAACGAATATGCCCTGTTCAAAGATTTTGCATACTCGTATAAGCTAGGACCAAAAGATTTGATCCTAACTAATCAATCGCTTTACGAAGCATTTATATCACCTGTAGATATCCCAAGTATTGTGATCTTCAGAGAACAATTTGGTCGTGGAGAACCCAATGATGAGATGATCAATGCCATCATATTACATATAGAACAGTATGATTTTGAAAGAGTGGTTGCGATAGGAGGCGGCTCCATTGTGGATATTGCGAAGCTACTGGTGCTAGAGGGGGTCAATGATATAGTTAATATTTTCGAACAGAAGCAAGCGTGTAACAAAAATAAAGAGCTTATAGTGGTTCCAACCACTTGTGGTACTGGTAGCGAAGTGACAAATATTTCTATTGTTGAGATTAAATCGAAACAGACCAAGTTGGGGCTGGCCAATGATGCCATTCTTCCTGATGATGCCATTCTTATTCCAGAACTATTACGTGGACTACCATTTAAGTATTTTATGACGAGTGCCATTGACGCACTAATTCATGCAACCGAAGCACTAGTGTCCCCTAAAGCCACTCCCTATACAGATCTTTTTAGCCGATCAGCCATTCAATCTATTGTGACCATCTTTCAGGGGATCGTGAGCCATGGAGAGGACTATCGCATGGATTATCTCGCTGAGATGCTTCGAGCAAGTAACCAAGCAGGGATAGCATTCGGGAATGCTGGCGTAGGAGCCGTTCATGCGCTATCTTATCCGTTAGGTGCTGCTTATCATGTGCCTCATGGAGAGGCTAACTTCCAGTTCTTCATTTCGGTTCTAAATTTATATCAAAAGTATTCCCCCGAAGGTAAAATCAAAGATTTGTGTCTCCTTCTTGCATCGATACTTGACGTCAAGCCTTCGGAAGCAGTAGAATCTCTAGATGCTCTCCTTAAGCAATTGATTACTAAGCCTAGATTACACGAATATGGAATGAAAGAAGAGGAGATCGATATTTTTGTTGATCGTGTGATCACCCAGCAGCAGCGTCTTCTGAAAAATAACTACACTGCCCTGACCAGAACGGATATGGAGTCCATCTACCGTAATCTCTATTAATACAATGTGATCTATAGCACCCCTATTCTGGTTTGCTATAGATCATTGTTGGATTGTGTGATTTCCTACTCTAGTGGCTTCTTCAGTTCATTGACTTCTATATCTGTATGCTCTCTCGTTTCGGCCATTACCTTATATTTCAGGGTATAGCCAATTGGAGGAATTTTAAATTCCCATGTGACGGTTTGACTGTCTTTTGCACGGATTACAAAAGAGTGCTCGGGGTTTAAATGGACTGTCTTTGGCTGAATAGGGGATCTGAATGATGAATCATAAATATGGAGCGAGACAACCCCTTTTTGTCGTATATCGGTCAAATTATTAATGGTTGCACATATTTTGAGACGCTCTCTTTTTTTGTCGACACTCGACTCTATCTGTCGAATATGTACATTTTTTTTAACCATTATGGAGAGTCTCTTTGGGCTTTTATCCGTATTTTTTTGATGCGTAAATAATGTTAGTTTCCATTCAGATAAGGGTTTGGGTGCGTCAAATTTAAATGAGATTGTTCCAAACTTGTTCACCTGTTGTTTGGTTGACAGTTGAGTTGTTCTTATGGTGTCTTTATGGTGGATATTCTTGTCTAGTTTATTTGATGTTCTATTTTCATTAAAAAACTCTTCATAATGATTTTCCATTAGATTGGTGGTGACATGGAGGCTATCTGCGATCCATGCCGTGTCTTTAGGGGAGATGGCGTAATGATCTCTTCCCTTACTCTTATAGGTAATGGGAATCGAATTATAGGTTATATCTTTAGTGGTGAAGAAGTAATCTATTTCCACGCCTATATCCTCCTCCTCATAGACAATCGGGACAATAGGAATTTCTGCATCATTGATCATCCTGAAGGATGGAATAGAGTGGAGCATAAGAGGGGTGAGTGTAACATCAAACTGCTCACTGATTATATGCTCAAATTTATTGGATGTAGATATATATTGAAAAGAAGACAACTCCTTTAAATAGGAGTCTAATGTGTTGGGATTGGTCCCATCTGTCGGATTTAGATAGATGTTTATTAGTCCTTTGTTATTTGCTGTTATCTCTTTGGATTCGTATCCATATCGCTTTAGTTGGATAGACATCCCCTGATGGAAGGGGAGGATGTAAAAACCGTTATCATACGTCTTGTGTTGAATGTTGTCTCCTTTTATATGGATCACTACCTTGGATAAAGGATTATATTTTTGATCGTATACATAACCGTAGATAAATGTTTTGTTTCTCTTTTTATATATATCCTTAATATTGAGATATTTACCAACCTTATACTCTGCAGTTGGATGCTTTAACATTCCACTGTAATACCAGTAGTTTGGTAATGGGGTATAAAAGTGATTGTAGTGAGATCTATTAAAGGACTTATTGTACTGGGAGGTTAGAGAGTAGGCTTCGGGATTGTAATATTGTGAATAGTAATCTGGACCTGGTGGATTGGAAAACATCAGATTTAAGAGGCGACGCTTAGACAAGGTTGAGTGATCATTTTGTCTTCGATGACAGCTCTCCATTGCCCGAAAGCTCCACTGTTCTTTCTGGCTATCATCTCGATAACTAATGGTCTCCAAGTATAATGCACTCTTTTGTCTTAACTTCGGAGTGATGTGAAACCTTTTCCTTATGATACGACCATATTTAGTATATTGAAAATCTATGGTATAGGTTGGTATGTTGGGTTTTATGGGGATGCGAATCTCTCTTTTCCCTTTTTTCATCACAATGTTCTTTTGCATGATTATCTTTCCGTTGTCAGATATGTTCATCAGAACCGATAGTTGCTTCTCTGCGGAATAGAGCTGTGCTAAAATCGTATGGTCATTTTGTTCTCTTACTTCGACGGTTAATGGCATGGTTAGGTTCGTGGTATACTCTTTTGTCGCTTCAATACTAAATGTGCCACGACTCCTTAGGGTGTCTTTATGTCTTGTAATTGCTTCTATGGTTGTTATGTAGTTTCCTGCAGGCCACTTTTTAGCTTTCTTGATGGTTATGGTATGGTGTTCTGCATATGGGTAGCTGTGGTTCCATATCGTTTTCTCTCCGTATTGCAGTAGCGAGATATCCTGTTTGCTATAAGCATATTGAGGAAGGTTTTTAGTGAAGGTCGGCTTTGAAATAATGGTTGTATCAGGCGCAGACCACTCTCTTGGAATATGTGCTTTTAATGCGGTTGGTGTCCTCTGAATTTTAACCTTCAGTTTGGTTGGAATCGTTTGTTTATTCGTTTGTTCTGCTGTATAGTTAATTTTAAGGGGTTTAGCTATAGAGTGGATGCTTGGAAGAACCATTTCTGTTCTCAGCTTGTGATGATTCTGTCGAATAGAATCACTGGTTCGTTTGTAATTTGAACTATGAGAAAACAGTGTACGTGGGGCACCTTCCCAAAAATATTCATTAGTGTGAGATGTAATTCCTAATTTTCTAGGGATAATTACAGAAAGAGTTGTATCATTCTCGTGGGATATATAAGCATAGATGTTCTGATATGATTCTCTAAGGTGTGGAATTGTCCATAGACCTTTATTGTTCGTCTTTCCTCTCTTTGTAATCTCCAACTCGTTCTTAAAATACTCTTTTAATTCGATGGTTGCACCTGATATAGGAACTCCAGTGTATCGATCTGTAACCTGGAAACATAAACCCTCGGTACTATAGAGAAGAGTTGAAGAAAGATGAGTGGAATAGATCTGTTTATAAGAGAGGATATTCTCCCATGATGTTGGATCTTTTGAAGTAGAGGCCAAGACAAGGTAATTTCCTTTATCTAGGGCTGGAAGCATTATTTCGCAACGAACAGTAGAATCACTCTTGTTTTCGGGCAGTGTATATCGTTGGATATACATGGGTTTATTCTGATTGATAACTTTAAATAGATGATAAAAAGATTCATTGTTCTGGACATCTAAAGGATAGCGGTAGAATGAGAAATATATGGTGTCGATGTTTTGATAGGAGACATTGGTTAGGAATGGACGATTGGGAGATAGATACGGCTCAATACGGAATGAAAATATTCTATTTGTGCCAACTTGTTGTTTTAGTGCAGTGGCTTTATACCTCTCCATTGGATAATGGGTTGTTTGGATTATATGGTTACATAAATCTAAAGCTTTTTCCCGCTGTGCTGGCGAAAGTTTGGAAACTTTTGAAAGCAGACTTGCTTGCAAATAGGCAACCTTATTTCGTAGTTCTCCTTTCGTGTTTTGTGTCAGCTTATCTATTTTGGTCAGTGTCTGTTCAGATCCACATAAGATACGCTGAGCAAGCTTATAGCGTTCTATGCAGAGCTCTACTTTCTGTTCTGGGTTGAGATTTGGGGCTTTGTAGAAATTTTGATAGACCACAAAAGTTTTTAAAATTGGATATTGTAGGGTGTCTTGAGCAAAATCTGTGTCTAAGAACATTTGGTCAGAGCCTAGTAGGCTTGAACGATACTTATCTGATATCACCTCATCAGAGGTATAGTTCTCTAGGTAAAAATAGATGGCATTGAGTGCCAGTAGATGATATAATGAGGTACAACTAACTGGTAACTGTCCCGTTAGTGTTAATTGGTCTTTATATTGGGAAATAGGGATGTTTAAAAGGCGGTCTACGGGTTCTAAAGAAGCCTCAATATGGCGGGCTATCGTTTGTAAGTCCTCTCTCCAGGATGTGTTGGTGGAGTCGCTGTAAATTAGGTTTTGGCTATATAACATACTGCTATAGACATAGTGTAATAATTGTCGGTTTGGAAACGAAGCAGTTTCAATCTCATATTCAGGAGTCCATAGATCGTTAAAGGAGTCCCAAAGTACTAGTCTATTGAAGTCAACTAAAACACTAAATGCCCGGATATATTCTTTGATATTGTTTTCGGATTTTGCTGTAGTAAGAATATGGTGTACTATTGAATCTGACTTAATGTAATGATCATTCACACGTAATTCTGCTTCTCTATTCCAAAGTGTAGTGTAGTTATTCTGTGCTGTAGATGTGGTCAGTGCAGAGAGTAAGATGAGTAAAGTGGTGATCGTTCTCATTCTATTTCATGTTGGTAGATGGAAGCATGATCTAATTAAAAGCATGCTTCCTTTGTGTGTATTACTGGATTGTTATTGTTTGACTTTTAGAGGTGTTCCCATATTCTGGGGCATACATACTTTCTATGGTGGCGTTTCCTCCAGTATATTCCCCTTTATTATTGGCTCTGACTTCATATTCAAACAGGTACTTGCCTTTGCGTAGAGTGTCAAAATAGAAGTTAGTTACCACATCTTTGGTCGATTGATAATAGGATACTCTAGGCTTATAATGATGTGTTGAGATTACATCTAACGGTTCAAATCCTGAAGCTCTTAGATCTTTTAGATGAACAAACTCTAGATCTTCTTTACAATGTACTAGTAGCTCTATTTTTACTCTATCTCCCTGCTTAATAGCCTGTTTACTATCAACCAGTACCCATCGGAGGGTATTGCCATCTGCCACCTGTTTAAATAATCTCTTTTGAATGGCAACAGGTGCATTAGAGTTTGGCTCAATATCATTAATATCTTGCCAGTAGTGCCAATAAGCGGCTCCACTGCCAATGCTGTTCCCTCGATTCTCGATAGCGATCGTAGCCATCTTGGGATCGACAATTTCAGGAGTCCACTGTACCTCTATATTTCCAGTGCTCTTCTCTTCGCTTTTCATGACACCTTGGATCTGGTCGATTGCTCTGTCTCCAATCTTTATGGTATAATCCATCTTTATTGCATCCATCGATGTCCCAGTCATCAATAAGGCATAAATCGCTTCTGTGGTAGCCTTAGTAGTTGCCCAATGTTGATTCTTCTTCATATATAGTAGGGCCTGTTTCATTCGTGCACTTTTTGAAGAATCACCCTCCACCTGCTGATAAGCATCCATTATCATGGTGTGGGTCTCTAGTTGAGAATTATTCCAAAACCATCCATAGGAGTCCCTTTCCCAATACATTCCTTTTTGTGGAGATGTGATCGCATATTGATCGAACGATTTAAGAATCTGTTTAGCTGCTTTATGTTCTCCCATGTTTTGAAAGCATATCGCTATCATCGCTTGTTCATACATTGTGCCTAGAATCCAATTCTCCTTAATGCTCTGTAGTTGTTTGTTTACGATCTTTTTCAGTTCAGAGGGCATGGGCATCTCTTTGATAAAGTGACTTCTAGTATAGAGATAGTGTATGTCTAGAGGTTTTAGGTTAATGTATTTTAGAGTATTGTCTTTCGTTGCTCTAAATCGCATTGTAAACTGTTTGTCTAGATACCCAATGGCATTTTTTGCGATCGCATCTAATATTGTCCTATTACCTTTATCAACATCAAAATTTTGGATATGAGATAACGTAACCAAAATATGTTGTGTTATATATTCGTTGGCTCTTCCATTGGCAAACCATGAGAATGCTCCCGAAGAGAGTTGCATTTTTCGAACTCTTTCTAGTGCACTTCTTTGCTCTTTTTGTAATGTAGTACTATCCAATAATGTGGCTAATTTTGCTTTCCTCTTTGTATCATTATCGAGTTTATCTATCCAAGGAGTTGCTTCTAATAAAGAGGAGCGAAGCCCCGAATTCATCCTTTCTATGGTCATCGCAGGATTGTCTTTCCAGCTTTTTAATAGCGTTCTAATCTTAGGATGTTTCCCTAATAAGTATTGTGTAATAGTATTGGCATAATACTTGGAGAAGGTCTGTTCTGCACACCCATGTGGGTACTCTATAAGGTAGGGTAGGGCCTCTACCACATTCCATAGAGTATTGGGTGTGTATTGTAATACCATCTGATGATCTGTAGCGTTATATTGTGTTCCCTTAAGGTTCTCAAAAGTAACTTGTTCAGTGCTATGTGGATTAACCCAGATAGGCAAACGCTCTGTAACCAATCTCTTTTTGGGTAGTACAAGCAACACATTGGCTTCGCCATCGCTATGTTTTGGTGTCTTGGCTACCATCTTATATTTCAGGGTCTGAAGATTACTAGGAACGGTAAATTTCCAGGATATGGATTGACTATTTTTAGCCTTTATCGTGAAAGGCTTGGAGGCATCTAGCCCAATCACTTTCTGTGCAATCTCTTTATCGGTTGTTGCATCATAAAGAACCAATATGGCCGATCCCATCTGTTTTTCGTCAGTAAGATTATCGATTGTTGCACTGAAGACCACACGATCCCCCTCTCTAAGAAAACGGGGGACATTGGGCGTGATAAATACCTTTTTCTGTGTCACGGTGGTTAAGGTCTTTTGACCAAAGTCAAAGTCTTTATTGTGTGCAAACAACATCAACTTCCAACGTGTCATTGCTTCAGGTGAGTCAAACTCAAAGCAGGTCACCCCATCCTTGTCTGTATGTAGCTCTGGATAGAAGAACGCCGTCTCTTTAAGGTTCTCTCTTATTTTTATATTTGGAAGCTTACCGAACCCGTTATTGGTAGCTACAATAACTGCACCATTTGCCCCCCTTATACCGTATAGACTTACTGCTTTAGGACTGTTTAATGTGCTAATCTTAATAATGTTACTAGACTTAATTCTCTCGAATACCTGTTCTGTTGATATCACCCCATCAATCACATACAGTAAACTCTGTGGCTCGGTTGTTCTGTCTGCTTTGGTGACTTGCTTATCAAGGTTTGGTTCAGGCATCTCAACAAAGCCAAGTGTTGCAGAATTACTGTTGTCCACATCATCATCTATTAGAGTGAAAAATCTCGGAATAGGTTCATATAAAGGATCGTGAAAGCATACTTCTTTACTGCTTCCCCAACACATTGATATTTGTTTGGCCTTTTGAAGTTGATCCATATAGTCAAATAAAGAGAGTCCATCATGATTATAGGATCTAGATAGTCTAAAGTTTTTTATTCCACTGTGGTTTGTCGAACAGAATAGAGGCTCATATCCGTATTTATAGACTTGAAATGTAATGTTTTTATCGGCAGGTAAAATATAGAATCCATTATCATAGGTTTTATATATAGATGCATCACCTTCGATATGGAACAAAACATTGGGTATTGGATTATTATGCTTGTCTAATATAAAGCCATAGACAAAGGATTTGCTTTTTTGATCTCTATCATGGATTAACTGTTTTAGATATTGTTTCTGGGTTGCACTCTGAGAATAAAGACTTAATCCAAACCAATTAAGCGACCAGCTATTTGTCGAATAGAGAAAAACATTCTTGGTCAAATGATTCGATTCTAACGTAGGTCTATTCAGAAGTGATACCGAAGGGATAAAGTGATTATATGATAGATCGTATAGCTGAGGAAGCCAATGATGGGTTTTGTACATATCTAAAGAGGCATCATACATGGATGCTAACATCTCAACATTATTTACGTTTTTACTACTATCATCTACTATACGGAAACTCCATCTCTCTTTTCCTTTAGGTTCTATTTTATCTCTAAAACTAACAGTTTCAATATGTAACTTATTTATTATTGAAGGGATGTAGGTAACAGATACGTTTTGTGACATAAATCGACCATGTTTTGTTAAATAGAAAACAAAGTTAATCTCTGTTTCTTTGTCATCATGAAAGGGAATATCAATATGATTTACCCCTTTGTGTATCGTTATTAACTTACTCTTGATCTCATTTCCTCGTGCATATGCGAGTACAAACACATTCAACTCTTGCTCCGATGTTTTCAGATGAGCCAATATGGTACTATCATCTTTGATCTTTACAGAGGCATCAAAAAATATTGGAAGTATCTTGTCCTCGGAGAGCGCAGGACTAACTTTAAACTCCTGAGTTGAAGTGACAGTGTCTTGGTTTTTATTAATGGCCTCTATTACTGCTTTGTAGTTGCCACATTTCCATTGTTTTAGGTTGTTGATCTGCAATGAGTGATTACTACTCCATTTTGTTCTTTTTTGATATACAGGCTTTTCATTGTTGATATCCCACACATCGTTAATCTTTTTATAAATGTAGTAAGGGAATAATTTAGTGAATTGATCCTTAGATATTGATACTGTATCTGGGAAACTCCAGTGGCGAGCGATATGCGAACTCTTATACGATGGTAATTTATATATACTGACCTTGAGTTGGGTATTAATGAAATTACCATTATAGCTTTTCGTTGTAAGATCTATTCTTAAGGGCTCATCTTGAGGCGTTTCTTCTTTAAGATCTATAGTGGTTTGGATGTCATTGTTGTAGAGAAAGACTTCATAGCTTTTTTCCTGAGTCTCTCCATTTTTACTTTGAACCTCAACTGTTACAGTAAATCTATCATTTGAATGATTTTGTTTATCACGACTAGAGGCTTTGGCAATATAGTCGAAAGAGAATTTGCCATTAATATCCGTTTTACATGATCCTGTTTTGATGACTTTTTGACCTGTTGTTGACTCATACCAATGGAGAATAGGCTGTCTGGTGATTGAATATTTAACTAATCCATTGGATATAGGCAAGTCATTAAAAGCTTTAACTTCTCCTCTAATTTTAACTCTCTTGTTTTCAATAACAAGATCTTTTATTGGCTTAATCGTGATATTAAAGGTAGGACGCTTGTACTCTTCTACTGAAATATATACACTTTTAGATATTGACTCATCTACTCCCATTAAGTAATAACCCCTATCGATTAGGTTGTTTCCTTGATAGCGCCCCATTTTTAAACGAAAATCACCAGTGACACCATCGTGCGGTAAAACAATGCTGCCATGGACACTTCCATAGGCATTGGTTTTCAGATGTAAAGTCTTTATACTTTTTTGTTGAGAGTTGTTTAGAGTAATGGTTACATATTGATGAGGGACCACACTATGATCTAACTGGTTACCATTCGTCACTATTGATTCATAAAGAATTCCTTTAAAATAGACCGTTTGCCCTGGTCGATAGATCGATCTATCTGTAAATAAATTCATCACTGCTTTGGTCTTATTGACACTCTCACTGCTTGAAATCCAAGGTTCATGCCATTCCGAGATATTATCCCTTAGTGTATCCCCCTTGTAAGCAATACATATTTCAGTATCCTTTGTCAGATGGGTTTTCAATAGTTTACTCTTGAATATCCCAAGGTTATTTGTTCGACCTTTCTCTTCTGATGCTGGTTGATCTGTCGATTTAGGCCTCTTTATACAAACTGAAGCATCATAAAGAGGACGTCCCGATTTACGATTACACACTTGTATCGATACCTCCTTTGGCTTGGTGATAACATTACAAGAAAACTTGCTTACCGTTAGGTAATTATAGCAAAGTATCTCTTCTGTTTTAGATGGATGGTTGGTATAGGAGGTCAAGATTAGGTATCTTCCTCCATTCAATGGTGGGATAATAATCTCTGTTGAAGTCTGGTAATAGGGTTTATGGCAGGGAAGAGCATATCCATTTTTAAAAATAGGTTTATCATATGTGAGTTTTTGGTTTAATATGGAATCAATATTTGACCTAGTTTCGTATGTCGAAAGGGGGTAGAAAGACAAATATAGCGAGTCGATATTGTGGTATGTGACTTTAGACAGAGATGGCTGCTGTGGATATACAATTCTCTCTATCTCTAGTGAAACTTTCGGTGTTGTTATTTTATTTTTGAGACAAATGGCTTGTAGCTGCTCTATATTATTATGATTATTTTCAATAATATTATTGCATAACTTTACAGCCCCACTGCGATAACTATTTTGTTCTTTAATTAGACTATAATGATAGAGTGCATCTGCGAGGTTGTATTTGAAGCAATCTTGTGATTCCGTGGAGCTATCATCTATATACCTGCGTAATACATCAAGATATTCTTCTTCTAAATTATATTTATCCTGGTCATGTGTTTTTATGGTTTTATCGTTGTTAAGCGTCTCTAAACTGTGATGATATGTCTCTTGTTCTTTAAGTAGTTTATGAGCAAACTTAAGTCTAGTGACTGTGAATTTGGCTTTTTGATAGGCTGTTTTATTAACCTTTCGATATAGGTTTTGATAAATAATACAAGATTTAACCACAGGATATTGTATGGTATCTTGTTCAAATGAATAGTTGACAAACTCACTATCGGTTCCCCAAAGTATCTTTTTGAATCTTTTATTGAAGTGGTTGTAGCCATCATGATATGTACTTAGGTAGTAATCAATCGCATTCTGGGCTAAAAAATTATACAAGGATAACTCTCCTTCCTGTATAGGGGCTTCAATATCTAAGAAATCAATATAGTTTACCAGATCTAACTGTTGTAATTGCTCTAATGGCTCTAAGGATGCATGAAATTGGTGTTCTATCTTTTGTCTAAAGATCCCATTAGGCCAAGATTCGATATCTTCAAGATGGTATTGCTTGGTCGAATCAAGAGGAATGGTGCTATTATTGTCAAAATATAATCGTAGCAGTTGAGCATAAATATTGTGGAGAATCTGCTTGGTAGGAAAGGACGAAATAGCGATCTCGTTTTCTATCTCGTGTAATGTGTTAACTGGATTGTTTCCAGGGATTAGTCTGGCGAATTTAGTTTTGTATATATAGGCTTTTACTATCTCAGTTGATTCATTATTTTCTCTTGCAGAGGTCAATATCTTATCTGTGAGTATACTCGCATCTATAACTTGCCCTTTTAACTCAAACTCCTCTACCTGTTCCCATGGAGTCAAAGAGGTGTCTTGGACCACTTTGGGATCAGATCCACGAACCATATGATCACTATCTCTTTTCTGTAGTTGAGAAAAGTAAGGTATGCATATAAAAATCAATATCACAAGAGAGAGTGTAAATAGTAAGATCTTTTTCATATGATTTGTGGTTTATTATAGTACAATTGTTAATCTAGATATTTAATTTGTTCTTTCTGTTCATACTGTTCGACCTTGCACTATAAAGTTATAGGGATTCTTATGCTATGGCATAGTATAAGTCCTAAAGACAGTTAATGAATAAGATAGCTCGTTTCAAAGAGAATCAATTAAATTAATCGCAATCACATCTGTACAATGAATAGGAGAATTAATTATAATTAGCAATTAAAGTTAAAAAAAACAAACGATAATCATAATATTGGTTAGAATAATTCAATGGTAAAAGTGTTTGAATCATTCATAGACATGAATCAAGTATGCATGTTTACCATGGATGCCACATATGAAAGGCGTAATAATTTTTACAGCTAACATTAGGGACTATCTAAATGCATTCCATTTGAAATGCTTAATCTAAGAAAGGTTCGCTAAGAGTTAACAAGATGAGAGTATTGGTGAGATTTATAGTGAATAGTTTTCTGTAGTTAACTTTTGCATTAATGAAAAGTAATCTTTGGCAAAAAGCGTTAAAGAGGTTTTACCATCCCATTTTAATTGGTAACATTACATTGCATCAAATTATTCTTTGGCGTTCGAATAATTGTTTCTTTGAATTTTTATTAACGAACTTATTAGATGATCGTTTGTTGTTATAAGAAATTACGAAACCATACCTGTTATCAGTAAGATGGAAACCGCTCTTTTATGGATTGTTGTTGTTTGTATTTTGTAGCTTCTGTTGAAGTTGGCTTAATTAAGAGTGCTGGGATGAGATCTTTTCTGGGGTATGGTTTCTCTTTCTCTTCTAGACATAATCCTAATGGCTAGTTAACACCTTTTTTCTCCATTAGAAACGCCTTGACAGCGTGTAGGTTAATATTTAAGTTTAAGCAACCGAAAGGATCGTTCGATTTGTTCCTATATTTGGGCTAATCGGATTTCTTTCGTATTTTCAATGAGCAATAAAACTTAAATAACTATGAAGCAATTATTTATATGTACAATTCTATGTATTACATTTAATACGGTGGTGCAAGCACAAACTTTAGATGAGTTTAGAAGTCAACAAAAGAAGGAGCTAAGCAAGTTGTCCAAACAACAATCACAAGGGATTCAATCTGAAGAAGATAAATATATCCAATATCGATTAGAAGCAACAAAAGCTTTTAGGAACTATCTTAAAGAAGAGTGGATCGCTTTTAATGCTTTTAAAGCGAATCCAATGCCAAAGAGTGTTGAACCTGAGAAGATCCCTGTGGCTCCCAAGAAAAAACGAAAGAAAAATATCGTTGAACGCGAGCATGTCGATAAGATAATCATTCCAATGACTACTTTAAGTGCACACAAACAAGATCAAATAGTTGCTCTCCCTGCTTCATTGGAAATTGAAGACGTGGATTCTGAATTACGTTTTGATGCTACCTACAAGTTCTCATTCTATGGCGAAAAATTAACACTATGGATTCCTGAAGCGTGGTGTGAGGTTGAGGGGAAAACACCATTCTCTTCTGAAATGATCTCTACTGTCTATGATCAGTGGAATCAACTGGATGTGATGTATGTCAAAGAGCAGCTAGAGGATTTTAAGGAACAGTATAGTCTAAATGATTGGGCTTTCTATATGTTGATCTCTAAAGCGGGGACGGCACTGTTTGAAGATAATCCAAACCTTTCGACATTGTGGACTTGGTTTTTTATGCTTGATCAGCAGTATGATGTTCGTATTGCCTTTGATCAGACCACCATTACCATGTTAATGCATACCGATGTGGAGGTCTATCGCCTATCTTATATGACCGTTGACGATAAGCGATACTATCTGACGGCCAATAAAAATGGAGAGTGGTACACCTACAACAAACAGTATGACGGCGCGAATAAGCCTGTAAATCTTACATTTTCACAACCTGTTGATCTAAAAAAAGATATGGTGACACGAGAAGTTGGATTTAAGTTTCAGCGTCAACAGTATCAGTTCGAATTTGCCTACAATAAGAATCTAATAGATTTTTATAACGATTACCCATCAATTGCTGTACAAGAATATTTTATTACACCGATAACTGAGCAGATGCAGGATGATTTGGAAAAGCAGATTAAGCCTGTTTTAGACACCTTCGATTCCAAGCAAGACAAACTATCCTTCTTATTGACTTTTGTGCAAGAGGGATTTCCTTATAAGAGAGATGTGGAGCAATTTGGTAAAGAGAAGTACTTCTACATTGAAGATATGTTTGCCTACCCATATAGTGATTGTGAAGACCGATCGGTGCTACTATCTTATTTGGCTCATCATTATCTTCAGATACGAACCCTTGGTGTATGGACTCCTGGACATATGTTTATTGCCGTTGGTTTAGACCCTTCCTCAGGCGATATCGTATATTATAAAAAAGAACCGTTTACAGTGTGCGATCCTACCTACCTAGGAGCTAAAATAGGGCAAGGAATGCCCGATGCTATGAAATCAGAGATGTCGATTATCCCTTGTCATTAAAAGAGAAAATATTCCCATGAAGAAGATATGCTTCATGGGAATATTCCTTTAAGGAATAATAAAATCTGAAGGATACTCTTCAATTAGCTCAACACGCTTTGCTTCATTGAAGAGATGTCGTATTGCATCATAACCCTCTTTCCCCAAATTCTTTGTGAAATCATTAACATACAGTTGGATGTGTTTTTTCATCACTTCTGGATCCATCTCTTGCGCATGCTCCTTAATGAAAGGGATGGTCTGCTCTGGATGATCAAAAGCATACTGTACACTTCGTGCCATTACACGATCGATCTTTTGTTGAAGTTCTAGGTCAAAAGTTCGTCGAGTGACAATACCGCCCAATGGGATAGGATGTCCAGAGCGATCTTCCCACAAAGCACCTAAATCGGCAATCTTCTGTAGACCTCTTTCATGATATGTAAAACGGTTTTCATGGATAATCGTACCTGCCTCTATCTGATCGCTAAGAAGTGCATCTTCGATATCTGAAAACAACATCTCTTTCTTTTGTTGTATCTCGGGGTAAGCTACCGTCAAAAGAAGATTGGCAGTTGTATATTTACCAGGAATTGCTACCATACCTGTTTTAAGGTCTACGGTTGGCTTATGTGATATAAGCAGCGGACCATTACCTCGTCCAAGTGCACTCCCCGCTTTCATCAACCGATAGGTATCTGTTAGATAGCAAAAAGCATGATAGCTCAACTTTGTGACATCCAACTTTCCTTGAAAGGCTAGATCATTTAACTCTTCCACATCGGCCATATGCACATCAAAAGATAATCCTTCCGTATCAATCTTTTGATGCACCATGGCGTCAAATATAAAGGTGTCGTTAGGACACGTGGAGAAACCCAATGTAAGTCTCATATTATCGTATTATTTTTGTGTCAGGTGATTTACTAATGAAAAAAGTTCTATCGCAAGCGTTCTTTTGGCCAAGGGAATATCCCATTTAGAAAAATCACGACTCTCTATCCTATTGGAGATCGTGCGTAACTCAATGAATGCTATATTCTCTTGAATACAAACATAGGATACGGCTGCGCCTTCCATGGATGCAATATCAGCATTGTACTGCTGTCTTATGTCGGCAATAGAGGCAGCGGTTCCATGAGATCGATTGGATGTAATAGAGGATACTTCGCTTAAAGAGGACATAGGAGCGGAGCTGGGATTGATCAGTTGCCCATCTGTAAATGGCATCAAGTCTTTGTCTTCAAACTGTAGATCAAATACCGATAGAAAACCATTCGGGTCTACCACTCCCCAATCTGCAAAAGTCTGCTTTTGTACAATCACTGCTTGCCCGATCACAATATCTTCATTGAAACTACCTGCAATGCCAACATTCACCACCCAATTAGGTTTATTTGTTGAGGATAAAAGCCTTTTGGTCAGTTGATAGGTGGTCGGATGGATTCCTACGCCGGTAACCAAAACCTCTATGGTAACCTCTGGTTGTCCATCTATCCCATAGTACCCATCCTTTTCGCAAGCTTTAAGCCCCTCATAGATATACTCTAGCTCCAATGCCGTAGCTGCCACCAGTAGAATATGCATACACTTTAATGTTTAAGATAGAATTTACTCTTTTTCAAAATCGAAAGTACGAAACTTTCGCCACTTCTGTCTTGTCACTTCCTGAAAAAATAGATACCGAAAAGCATCACCAATCTTGTTCTGTGTGTCATCCATCAACCCATTACCAACTACAACAGATGTAAAGCTTGTGTCTTACCTGTTTTTATGCCATCCCAACCAAACGTGGCTTTAACGGTGAAATACCTCTTGGTGTTCATGAACGCTCTAATAAGTAAGAAGCCTTGGTAAAACAACCCCTCCCTTCTCCTAAAAGATGACGGACCTTGCCAAATTTCTTTTCAATATTTGTGCCTCTGTCCTATTTATAATCCTATATATTAGATCTAATACGCACCCCATCTCTTTGAACCTTGGTCGTTCATCCATCTCTGTATCCGATCTTTTTTATTTGACCCATAGTAAACAATTATACAATTCCGTTGGTTTGAATATAAAAGACGACAGAAAAAAAGAGAATCAAGTCGCTTTTGCTGCATTTCATGACGTGTTTTTGATAAAAAAGCTCTTAATTTGCAGTCTATTTTTTATTAAAAGATATAACTACAAACAAGATAACCATTATGAGTGAGTTGATCAACGGGTACCAAAAAGTGGAGAACTATCCACAAGAAAAAACAGACGCGTTGGCGGATCACTACCAACAGGTTTTAGAACTTCTTGGGGAAGATCCCAATCGTGAGGGCCTTGAAAAAACGCCATTGCGTGTTGCGAAAGCGATGCAGTTTTTGTGTCAAGGATATCAACAAGATCCGGCAGAGATACTTCGTTCTGCTATGTTTAAAGAGGACTATCGTCAGATGGTGTTGGTTAAAGATATCGAATTCTATTCATTATGTGAGCACCACATGCTTCCATTTTTTGGTAAGGCACATGTGGCATACATTCCTAATGGATCTATCACCGGATTGAGTAAAATTGCTAGGGTCGTCGAAGCATTCTCTCGTCGTCTCCAAGTGCAGGAGCGTTTAACAAGACAGATCAAAGACTGTATAGAGGAGACCTTGAACCCTTTGGGGGTAGCCGTAGTCATCGAAGCCAAACATATGTGTATGACTATGAGGGGTATTCAAAAGCAGAGCTCTGTGACAACGACCTCCGATTTTACTGGTGCTTTTAAGAAAGAATCCACTAGATCTGAATTTATTCGACTAATTGGATCACATCTTTCATAAATTCGATAGTAACCCATTATATAAGCGTAAATACCATATATAGAACAAAAAAAATTGCATTCAAATATTAGGATAGTACAACGAATCCTTTACATTTGTTCTAAGTTAAAATAAGAAACTTTACATTATTAACGGTAAAGTTCTATAAAACGAATAAAATGAAAGCATTTGTTTTTCCAGGTCAAGGAGCCCAATTTGTAGGAATGGGTAAAGATTTATATGAGAACTCTCCAGAAGCAAAAGAGCTTTTTGAGAAGGCAAACGACATCCTAGGATTTCGTATTACCGATATCATGTTCTCTGGTACGGATGAGGAGCTTAAGCAAACAAAAGTAACACAACCTGCTATCTTTTTACATTCAGTAATTTTGGCTGCCACTATTGGCGAAGAAGCAAAGCCTGAAATGGTTGCAGGTCACTCGCTTGGTGAGTTCTCTGCATTGGTAGTGAATGGCGTTTTAAGTTTCGAAGATGGACTGAAACTAGTATCTCAACGTGCTCAAGCAATGCAAAAAGCTTGTGAAGTAACTTCATCTACTATGGCTGCAATTGTGGGTCTTTCGGATGATGTTGTTGAGGAAGTATGTGATGGTATCGATGATGTCGTTCCTGCGAACTATAACTGTCCAGGGCAGTTGGTGATCTCTGGAGCAGAAGAAGCAATTGACAAAGCTTGTGAGATTTTGACAGAAAAGGGTGCTCGTCGTGCTTTGAAACTTCCAGTTAGTGGTGGTTTCCACTCTCCATTTATGGAGCCTGCTCGTGTTGAGTTAGAAGCAGCTATCGAAGCAACTTCTTTTGCAGTGCCTTCGTGTCCTATATACCAAAATGTAGACGCTCTTCCACAAACGGATCCTGCAGCAATTAAAGCAAACTTGGTAAAGCAGTTGACTGGTGCCGTGAAGTGGACACAAACCGTGGAGAACATGATCAAAGACGGAGCAACTTCTTTTACTGAGATTGGACCAGGTAAAGTTCTTCAAGGTCTTGTGAAAAAAGTAGATCGTAAAATGGAAACCATTGGTATCAATAGCTATCAAGGTTAATCTAAATAACTCTTGAAATTGTTTATAACCTATGGCTAAAGCATCAAATATAAAGCTATTTTAAGATCGTTAGACATCATAAGTTATAACAACTCTCGGGTTGAATCATAAAAAAAGCGAATCATTATACGATTCGCTTTTTTATGTCCGATTCCAACAATAACTAGATTGGACCAATATAAAAAGTATATATTTCATCCTTTTTATCCTTGCGCATCAACCCTTCGTGCCATCGGGTATATTTAAAAATCCGTGGAAATCCGTCTAATCCGTCCAATCCGTGGCCTATCCCTTGCGCTTCAACCACAACAAAGATCTGTTTCATCAGTCCAATCTGTTTCATCTGTGTGCTATCCTTGCGCATCAACCAACAACTAACAACCCTTTGTGCTTCCGAGATAAAAAAATCCGTGGAAATCCGTCTAA
>JAONJW010000120.1 GCA_028377305.1 Prolixibacteraceae bacterium
AAGAATAGGATTATATCAAACAGAGACATCATCAATATCTATTATTCAATATTTTGATTTACAAACCAATGAAAAGTGCTATTTAAAAAGCACCTCTTCTTATTATAGATCTACTCTTTTCTAACCCCTAATCTGTTATTTACATACACTCCTATATTTCAAAAAGACAGAATCTATCCATATTTTCCACACTCTTCTTAGGTCTAGCGAGCTAAAATCACTGCTAAGACAATATCGTATTCACCTAACAACACATATGCCATCCCTATGGACTTCCATTTTGGATCTAATACGCTCTGTAGATTAATAAACATTTGGTCGTCTACCTCTTGAGAGAAGGTCGAAATCAATCTCAGGGCAAAAAGATTCCTCTCTGAGATGGTATATGTCACTCTAGGATCAAATAGAGACTGACTACATTTAAATTCAATAATCTTAATTTCTTTAGTAGCAATATTTTCTGTTGCCTGCCCCTTTAATTGTGAATCTACAGGAGAGATTGCCACATAAGATCTAATTAATCTAGACCTTAAAGCGATACTCAGCTTTTCATCTAATAGTAGAGGGGAGCCAACGCCATATGTTGAAGTCGTTTGCTTCAACTCCAACCACGCAGTATCATTAAAGATCTCTTTATTTTCATTCAAATAAAGCTCTGGAGTTTCTCTAAACGTATTAATCTCTGTAAGCAATGTCTCTCCAACTTTATACGTGTCCGCTAAGACGGGATCGTTTGGAATTGTAACCGGGTTAACTGCAGCATCATCTGAACAAGATAGGAACATCCAAGAAACCAACCCCATAATTAAAAATCTTTTTAATAGTGTCTTCATACCCAAACCCTTTCTTTAAAATCATTCAACTCAATAAAAAACACTCAATAAAAACAAGAAGTGGGATCGTATAACAGACACCGTATAAAAAAGGTTCACTATGTTTCTATTTCTTCCTTAGATTAAACACCTTTACCTCTACACAACATTGATTACATCATAGGCTATGGGGACAATTACTAATAGTGAAAAATGAACAAAAATAACCAACGAGAGCAAAAAAAAACTAATTTCAATCGAATCAACCTATCCCTCATCCGTTATATAGATCTAAAAAAGGCACAAAAATAGGGGTACGAAATGTACCCCTATAGTTACTATAATCTATATCTATCTTGTTATCCTAAGAATGCAGTATACATCCAAACAAGCTTCTCTTGCTCTCTAATATAATCACTCATTAAAGCATTGGTTCCTTCATCACCATATTCATCACTCAATGTAAGAATTGCTCGTTGCTTTCTAATCAATGTTTCAAAACCATCTAAAACTGACTCTACCGTTGATTTAGCATCGTCTAACCCTACAGCTTCTTTAATCTCTGAATCTTGTAGATAGATAGAAAATGTATGTAATGGAGATACTCCTAACGTCAACACCCTTTCTGCGATTTCATCTACCTTCATAATAGTATCATTATACAACTCTTCAAACTTTACATGAAGTTCAAAGAACTTTTCTCCTTTGATGTTCCAATGGAAACCTCTTAGGTTCATATAAAAAACCTGATAATTTGCTAAAAGATCATTCAATTGCTTTGCCAATAATTGTGCCTCTGCTTCTACTAATCCAATACGATTCATAACGCTATCTTTTAATTATTTTCTGACACAAACATACTCCATAATCACCTGACAATCAAATCAATAATAACTATGTCATCATAAATAAAACTTATAACACCCAATAAAAACACATCTATATATCGAGCTTATAGTCTGATAAACTACGAGTTAGACTATTGTCTATTATTCCACAGGTCATAAGTTGCAGAGAACTGTATTCCTCCATTCTTCATCCAATCATTATGTTCAGATGTGGTATTCTTATTCACATCACTCAAACCATAAGTTGTTCTTAAGTCGATACCCAATGGTAGCTGCTTAAATTTATAGTGGATACCTAGAGATAAAGAGTAGTCCATTTTCTTAAATTCTAGCTTCTCATACTTATCATATATCAGGTTGTCGATAAGTACATTAGGGGCAATATTCTGACCATTCTCATCTTTGACCACCAATTCTCCTTCCCAACTATGGCTATCTCTTAATAAGTATCCAAACCTAATTCCTGCAAATAGTTTCCATGTTGAATCTCCAAAATGAAAACAGAAGAGTATTGGAATAGCCAGATAATCATTTTGCAATGCGGCCTCACCCATTAAACTATAATCATAAGTCGCTGTAGAGGAAGGAAGTGGATTTTCAAAACTTCCAGTCATATTAGTGGCACTATAACTTCCTGCTTCAAAATAATAAAGCTCCGTCTGCAAACTAAACTTCTCATTCAATGAATAGCTCATATAGACTCCTTCTACAAAACCTGTTCTCATGGCACCGTCAGGATCGGTTGCGACATAATAGAAACTTTGGTTGATACCAGCACGTAGTCCGACGGTTATCTTACCGTTCTCTGTGTTCTCTTGCTCTTGTGCAATCCCAACATATCCTACAAATAGACATATACACACTAGAATAAAATATCTCATAATTATGAACTTTACACGACCAATAGCAAACCTAAGCCATTGGCTAAATGAAACATAGACATACAACTAAACGTATCGTGAATCTATAATGTTCAATCTATTATGTATTCATTATTATGAACAGAAGTAAAATAAGAAGAGATAAGAAGTAGATCGAGATATACGACAAGGTCGTATATCTCGAAAATATATTAGGATAAATCAATCACACCTTTAGGCATGGCTTGATATTCATAAGCTTGATTACGAAGCTGTGGTGTAAAACCAGCTTCTAGTATTGCTTTTTGAATGCCTTCCGCATCCATTTGATAGTTTGCACCTGCAGACGAAACTACATTCTCTTCAATCATTATTGAACCCATATCATTAGCTCCCGCATGAAGTGCTGCTTGTGCTGTTGCTTTTCCTACAGTCAACCAAGAAGCTTGAATATTAGGCACATTATTCAACAAAATGCGACTCATCGCAATCAAACGAACGTAGCTTGCTGGAGTGATTGGCTTGCAATCAAACTCCTCGGCTAACTTAGTTCCTTCCGTATAGACCGTCCAAGGAATAAAGGCAGTAAAACCATCACTTCCTTCAGGCCTTGATGCTTGCACCTCTCTTAATTTCAAAAGATGCTCAACCCGCTCCTGTAGTGTTTCGATATGGCCAAACATCATCGTAGCTGAGGTTACCATATTCAATTTATGGGCTTCTCTCATCACATCTAACCACTGATCTGTTGTAGCCTTACCTGGAGATAATTTTTTTCGAACCCTATCAGATAAAATCTCCGCACCTGCACCAGGAAGGCTATCCAGTCCTGCCTTCATTAAACGAACCAAAGTATCGCGATAGGATAGACGACTCTTACGTGCAATATGGTGTATCTCAGGAGGACCTAATGAGTGAAGTTTTACCTCAGGATATCTCGATTTTAATGATGAATATAACTCCTCATAGAACTCAATCCCATACTTTGGATGCATACCTCCTTGAAGCAGGAGTTGATTACCACCCCTCTTTAACATCTCCTCTATTTTCTCCACATACTCATCAATAGTTGTAGTGAAAGTATCCTCATCTTTAAGCTTACGATGAAAATTACAGAAGGAGCAGTTAGAGACACATACATTCGTAATGTTAACATTACGATCTATAATCCATGTAACCTTATTATCGTCACGATATCTCTTACGAATCTCATTAGCGACATAACTCAACTCACTCAATGGACTCTCTTCATAAAGAAACAGACCTTCCTCCACGGTAAGTGGCTGAAGTGCTATCGCCTTATTATATATTGCTATTCTATCCATATGCTTACAAACCTATTTATTTTT
>JAONJW010000121.1 GCA_028377305.1 Prolixibacteraceae bacterium
TCCTCCATTTGCATTTTTTCGACATAAGCCGAAAAAGAATCCATTTGTACCTCTTCCAGATAATGCAGAGCAGCTCTTAAATAAGGTGACACATGCCTTAATTACGCATTTGCATCCGGATCATTTAGACGCTAAAGGATATGCATTTCTAAAGGGAAGAAATATACCAGTCATTGGAAGTAAACAGGATGAAAAGAAATTGAGAAAAAAAGGCTTGAATGTGGTTTTGACAATAAATTATGATGAACCAATTGAATTTCTCGAAGGGAAGCTAATAGGAATTCCCGCTAAGCATGGTTATGGTTTCATTGCCAAATTGATGGGTCATGTAATGGGATTCTATCTTGAATTAGAGAATGAACCTTCTATTTATATTAGTTCAGATACCATTTATACTAAAGATGTGGATAGAACACTAAGAAACTTGAACCCGAATCTTACTGTTTTAGCTGCAGGTAGTGCACAATTTGACTTGGGAGGGCCTTTATTGATGAATATTCAAGATATCAGAAGGTTCATATCTCTTTCCCCAGGAAAAGTATATGCTAATCATCTGGAAGCCGTAAATCATTGCCCTACAACTAGAGCGAAGTTGAAGAAAGAGGTTGCTGAGTTAGGGTTAGGGGATAAAGTGATTATCCCCCAAGATGGTGACTCATTTGAAGTGAATTAGATTTTGTATGTTAGATTAAATAGAATCCCTTTACAATGGTTTGTAGAGGGATTTTGTTTTAGGAGCTTCTACCTTTTATGCACGGGATCTTTAATTTGGAGCATCTAAATATAATAATCCCACTATAATCATGAATTATAGTGGGACATAGAGTTAAAGGGGGAATCGACAATAGTACTTTATTTTCTATGAAAACCGATACTGCCCCATTCGTAATTGCAATCTGGACAATGGTAGCATGCTCCATTGAAATATGCATTTTCTTGCTGACATTTAGGACAGAATGTACTCACGTATTTTACGATAGAGATTCTTTTGAAGTTGACCAAGTCTAAACATTTCATAACGAAAAAAGGTTTTCAAGTTAATAACTAAGATCATTTTCTACTTTCAATTTAGTCATTTGTTATAATGCGTTTTAATTATCTTATGATAATCAGTAGACAAACAATCATATTGTTGAATATATAGAGCTTTAACCACACAACCTCTACAAGACATTTTATAAGGGAAATCTTGGAATAACTTGTGGCATATATTGGCTAAATCTCTAATATAAAGTTAATAAAAAATTACAGAATGAATCTTTGTGAAAGTATGTTTATTGACAGAATGAATTATTTATGGGGTTAATAGTTGGTTCTGTTTGATGAAACATCTAATTACGACGATTTTGAGTCAAATGAAATTTAAGAGAAAATAAAAAGGCGTGTATCAATGAGTGAAACACGCCTTTTTATATATGAGTAAAGTATGGTGTAAAATTAGATAGGTCTATTCATTTTTCACATAGAATTCAATTTGTTTTTCACTCATATTCCCAAGTTTGTCATATGCACGAATTTTAACTACGTAGAATTTACTTTCTTGGAATAGATCTAGCTCGGAAATATCTAGTGTTTTGGGACTTGAGTAGTCTGCAAATGCTCCCTTGTTGATCGCATATTCAATTCGATCTGTTCCACAGTATTTATCTGTTGCTCCGATGTACATTCTCGAATAGTTCGGGTATACAGGGAGTTTTTTGCCGTCTTTTTCAGTATCGTTAATCTTTTTGATGCTAAAGTTTATATAGATCTCTGGTGGCGATGCATCTACAAAAACTTCACTAGTCTTTTCAGTCTCCAAATTGTTTACCTTGTCCTTGGAATTAAATCTAATTGTATAGAATCCCTCTTTTTCAAGCTTTTGTTCCTTTTTATATTTTTGAGTCTCTCCACCATTAATTGAGAATTGACTTTCAGATATACCTGCACCTCTGTCTGAGGCATTTAGAGAAAACTTACTTTTAGGACCTATAAAAAGAGTGTCACGAGTAAAGAACTGTTTTTTGCTATATGAGATCCTTGTGGCTGGGTTTTTATTGTCTAAAAACACACCAAAGGAGTGAATCTTTTCATTGTTCTCTACCTTGTCTTTCGACCAATAAGCAATATTGTGTTTCCCAAATTTTCCCTCGATTCCAAATGGCTCACTATATGTGATTTGTGCTGTCTGATCAGGGTTATAGTAGGTTGCTTCAACACCTGCCTTATTATCCGTTGCGGTTAATCCGATTTTGGATCTAAGTGATATATACTTGATCTTTCCTTTTTTATATAGATCTCCCTCAATATTATATTTGGTTTCTGGTGCAGTTTTGTCAACGTAGATCTTAAAAGATTTCTCAAGTTCTATGTTATCGACATTATCTTCTGCTTTCCATCGAACGATATGTTCTCCGTCAGTTAGTCTTCCGAAAGTGTATCCAGCGACATATTGTTTCATTTTTTCTTTGTTTATTGCATAGTAGATTCTGTGGACTCCAGATAGTGAGTCTACACTGCTAAGGCTAATGATGGATTTTGGAGAAACGATAGCCTCTACTTTTGGCCCTTCAATTGTATGTGTTGTGACGGGGGGAGTTGTATCAAAAATAAAACTCTTTTTGTGGGTCTCTTCTACATATCCTACATGGTCTATGGCATAGTATTGGATGATATTTTCTCCTTCAATCCACTCTGAGATAGTGTTCTCTGCTTTGTCAAAGGGAGCGTTGTTTACCGAGATGTAAGTGGTCTCTACTCCAGAATATTTATCTGATGATTTTAGGTCTACCGTGATACCTTTGCCATAATATATATTCTTATTAAGGGAGTAGGTTGGTGCATCTGAATAGTGATGACGAGTAATTGGAGTCGATCCGTCAACAAAGACGTCAAATACCACATCAATTCTCGGTTCTATTGTTTGTTTTGTCTCCTTGTCTACTGCCCATGGACTTCGAATTGTGTTACGACCTTCAGTGTCAAAATAAAATGGATTGGTGTATTGTGGCATCTCTTGGCTTTCCAAACGTTGTATGTCTTTCTTACTGATGGTGTCTGACGTGATATAGAGAAATGCAGGGAATGATTTCGGAACATAAAGACGTCCGTCTTCACGGGAATAGTAATGCTTGTTTACTGTAATCTTTTCTTGAGATCTTACTAGCTGACTACTCATAATCAGAAGTAATACAAACAGCTTTTTTTTCATGATAGTTATTAATATTAGTTTTATCTTATCGCAACATATGCAATATTATGAATAATAGATTAAATTGTATAGCTTTTGATTCAAAATGTTAATATTATTTAATTGACATGCAGAAATAGTGCACTGTAAAAGAGTTAATAGGAGTGTATCATATTAAGATACTTACGTGTGGATCCATTATTTTGAATCGATACTCTTATGATGTGATTCTGTTCAAATGTAGATTGAGTTAATTTGTCCAATAATAATGTAAATCGAAAGAAAAGTTCCGTGCTAATTTCATTCTAATCAGTAGATCGTAGCTATATTGTTAGCCCTAGTCGTGAATTCAAGCGCTTTTATGTGCTTTTTCAAATTATTATATGTTTCAATTGGCTCATGATAGCATATCTTTTACGAGGGCTGTTGTAAGGTCGGTTAATTCTTTCTGCATTAAGGCCTAAAAAGGACACTGTTATAAGCGGTGTTGTTTATCAGGTCTTTAAAGTGGATTGTAGCCTCAATCGATTGCTCTACAAGTGCTTTTATATTCATCTCTATTGGCAACTAGATTAAGTGTGATGATTATTAATAGTGGGAATTGTTTTGTTTCGATTCTTTTCAATTGTAGTGGTCTTTAATATGGTGTTTTTAATGCACAGCCTGACTCAGTTGCTCTATCGTTCATTT
>JAONJW010000122.1 GCA_028377305.1 Prolixibacteraceae bacterium
GCAGTATGTGAATTTATCAATGATAATGTTACTTATCAAAGTGCGGAAACTCCAGAGTTAGCTTATGCAGGAGGTAAGGGGATTGGTAAATTCCAAACAATGTTAGCAGATATGAAAGAACCATTGGTAGATATTCTTCCAGGTTTTCATAATATCAAAGTTCGTTATGAGCAATGGGATGATGTTATTGCAAAGGATACTGTTGGACGTGTGAAGGAAGTTCAAGAAGAGATTTCTTGGGTCGAGAGTCGTCGTGCTAAAATGATGGAATTTTGGTCATTAGTTGAAAATGGAACTATTCCTTCTCGTGTAACTCACAATGATACGAAAATCAATAATATATTATTTGATGACAAAGGAGATGTGTTGTGTGTTATCGACCTTGATACTGTTTTGAATAGTCCTGTGTTGAATGACTATGGTGATGCATTGCGCTCTTATACTAATACAGGTCTTGAGGATGATGAGAATCTAGCAAATGTGTCGATGGATTGGGATATCTTTAAGGCATATACTGAGGGTTACCTTTCTGAAGCAAAAGCATTCTTAACTGAGAGTGAAATTGCTTGGTTGGCTTTTGGTGGTCTTTATATAACATATGAGCAAGTTCTACGTTTCTTGATGGATTATATTGATGGTGATAACTATTATAAGACGAAATCTGAAAAGCATAACTTGGTTCGTACAAGAGCTCAATATGCCTTGTTAGAAAGCATGGAAGCACAGTATGAGCAAATGAAGGAGTGTGTTTTGTCTTTGGCAAAATAACTATACTTTAATAATAGCTGCAGCTATCAGGATCATCTAACCTGATAGCTGTATGTATTATTCTATCGAAAATTTACTTTGATTTAAATAATCAATTGATTATATTTTTTCTGTATTAAGAAAATGTAGTTGATGTTTTTTACAAATACGGTTTCTCATGAGAAGATCTCTCTCTATACTGTTACTTTTGAGCTTTTGGAACATGTTGTCTTATGGTCAAAAGAAAAATGTCTTTACTGTTACAGGTAAAGTCATTTTAGAGAGTGGAGTGGATCGAGAGGTTGCAATTTCTGCATTTTTCAAAGGATCACGAGATATTGCGATAAAAAGATTTATCAAATCCAGTGAGCCCTTTGTCCTCAGTTTTGAATATAATTGCGAATATGACATTGAGTTTTCAAGTGAAGATTTTTATACTAAAACAATTGCCTTAGATACACATGTGGATGATATGACACTAAAGAACAGTGATGATATTCCTCCATTTCCGATGGTTGTATCACTATTCCAGCGTGTAGATGGTGTGGATGATTGTTTTACGAAGAAACCTGTGGGAAAGATATTTTTTGATGAATATATCGCAGGGTTTGTTCCAGATGTATATGTTCGAGATTATGATATCAAGAGTATGATAAAATCTGAAAAACTCAAAGCCAAACAGGAGTCTGTAAAAAAACGAATGAATAAAAGCCTTAAATATAGTTCTGAAATTTCGTATGATATGCTCGATATCAAATCTGTATGGGTAAGTCGAAAAGATAGAATGACTTATAAAGACTATATATCATTGGCAGATAGTCTTTATGATAAAAGGATGTATAATCTGGCACGCTTCTTTTATGTTCATGCTATTCGCAAAACAAAGAGTACTAGTTATTGTGATAAGCAGATCCGTCGGTGTCAAAGAAACATGGAGATGCAGATGGTTAATCTTAAAAAGCAAGAGTTGTTGGCTTTAGAGAAAAGAGGAGATTCATTGTTTAAAGGTCACTTTTACGGTAAAGCACGTTTTATGTATCAAAAAGCGCAGCAAAAGGCTCCATTAGATAGGGGATTAGAAAAGAAGATTCTAAGCTGTGATAGGATGATTAATCCTTGAAAACTTTCTCGCTATTGTCTTTATGTCAGGTATTTATAGTATATTAATGTTGTTTTGATAAAAGCGAACTCAAACTTGTACCTGAGTTCAATAAGCTAGATTACTATTTTTAGTTTATGTAAAAAGAAAACCTTATGATTTCATAAGGTCTTCTATTTGGTTCTGACCAGTTACTTCCAGTTGTCTGTCCTAAAACCTGAAGCAGGAATACCTCCGGTATTGTATAGTGTGGCATAACTGAAGTTCTTGAATGCATATCGTACTGCTTTTATGCTTATAACCTTACTTGTTCCTACTTTTACGGTATTGTTATGTCGATCTATTGTTGCAACAGCATGATGGAATATTTTATCTGGACCAGCTACTTCAAAACCGTTTAGAATGTCATTAAAAGATGTTAATCCATTTGCAGTATTTTTAAAATGTATTGTGGCTACAGACGAACCAATACCTTCAACTCTTTCAAAAATAGGAGAATCACATATCACTGACCTATAATCATAGGTCTTATTTAATGCAAGATATGCCAATCGTTTTCCAACGGTCTCTTTGTCTTGTGGATGAATACAGTCGTAACTGCCAATGTCCATCGTAACAGCCATACCAGTGTTTGGGACAAGCTGCAATACTTTTGTTTGTTGCTCACGAAGCACTGCAGCTTTGCGCCCTTTATAGTTGTAGGGAGCAATTTGTACGTAGTAGAATGGCATCTTGTTATCACCCCAAAGCTGTCTCCATCTGCCAATCATCGATTGTGAGAGTCTAGCGTAATCTTCTGGTTCCCCTGTATTTGCCTCTCCTTGATACCATAGAAAACCTTTTGCCTTATATTGAATGATAGGGTGGATCATTGTGTTGAATAATAAAGTGGGGCTTCTGTGCCCATTTTTATCTGGTACTGTTGTTGGGATGGCAATATTACTAAATTCTTTAAGTGCAGTGGGATCCATCCATGCTTCAATTTTAGATGCACCTTTCGATGTAGAGATAATACCAATAGGTATCCCTGTAGTGCGTTGTATATCACGGGCGAAGGTGTAGGCTACGGCACTAAATTCAGAAGCTTCCTTTGAAGATGAAACTACCCATTTTCCTTGTACGCTATCCTGTGGGATTGTGCTAAGAGTGACTGGGATTTGGAAGAAGCGGATATTGCTATTGTTTGCAGATAGAATTAACTCATTACTGTTTTTGATTGGTTGAGAAGGGTATCCTTTTATTGGCATATACATATTGGATTGCCCAGAGCATACCCATACATCCCCTAGTAACACATCATTTATTTTGTGAGAGCTACTTCCTTTAATTTCAATCTGATAAGGACCACCAGCTTTGGTCGTTGGAATCTCAATAGTCCATTCCCCATAATTGTTTGTGGTTGTTTGCCCTACTTGTCCCCAACTTGCATTAATCTTTATTTTTTGTCCTGGTTTATCCCATCCCCATATATTAATAGTTGTCTCTCTTTGAAGAATCATATGATCTTTGATAAGACTTCCTAGCTTGTTTTCTGCTTTGGTAATATTACAAAGTAATAGAAGAAGTACAAGAGTACATATTCTCATTGTCGGTTGTTTTATTTTACTATTCATAATTATTGATTTGTAAGTAAATGTCACATTTTTTTCTGAAAACTAATGTAAATAAATGTTTTAATCATTTAATAAGATGAAATTAGCGGTAGTTGTTCTGGAAAATTAAGTTTGAAAGGAAGAGGTCTGAAGAGCATCTTTCGTTTAATGGATTGTTATGTTAAAGCTAAATGCATACTTAAATCAGAATGTATGTACTTGTTTAAATGAGTGTAAATGGGATGCATTATGTATATTTTGTTTTTAGTGGTAACTACATTTTCTTTGATGACGATTTTTATTCTTCAAGTTAGTAACAAGGCTTGTTTATAAAATGTAGGCGGCAAAGACCTTAATTGTTTTCTCTGGATTATAGACAAGTTGTACT
>JAONJW010000123.1 GCA_028377305.1 Prolixibacteraceae bacterium
GTCCTTGTTTTTCGACCCCATTGTTTGCTCTATTGTCATCAATAGAAGAAACAAGATCCCTAGAGGGAGTGTTATATATTTCATTTTAGAAGTGTGTTAGTTCAGTTGTATAAAATAATCAAAACAATCTACGTGTAATAACACCTTAGATGGTTTTGATACAATTCATCCTCAATTATTCGAAAAAATATATATAACGATGGATGCTATGATTTATAATCAACAAGAAATGGTTTTCCTTACCAATTATTGCAGTTGAATATCAACTGTTTGTAAAGCATGTTTTCGCTTTTATCATTTAATGATAATGAATTGTATACGCATTAAAAGTAATGATTTATTAAACATATATTACGTCTAAATAATTAATAAATTATAAAATAATGGTAAATACAGGTGGCTCTTTTCGTAAAGAAGAAGATTCATCTATGCCATTTCCTATTTTTGTTGAATGGGGTAACTGTCAAATATTGATGAGTTTGGGAGGTGAAAAAAGTGTGTTTGTACGATAATATGGATTGAATCGTGCTTTAAACTGTTAACCTTTTCATTTTTTCAATAAAAAACCCGAACTTTGCATGTTTCCAACAAATAACCTAAAGAAGGATTTTGTGGATACAGACAAAATGGATAGATAATGTAGACTAAACCGAACAAAGAATAGAGTTTCACTCCACTCTTTGAATACGATCGAATGTTTCTGAAAGTAAAGTAATACTAGTGGAAGCATATTGAAAGCATAGATCAACGACAGTCTGAACCGTGATATTAGATTACCTGTAGTCCCATCAAATTTGATATGCAAAAAGTGTGTATATCTCATGGGGAAGAGGGTAAGAGACTTGCTTCACGAATAAGGATCATAGGTGACGAAAACATTTAAATTCATTTTACAAATGATACAGACAAGAGAATGTAAACATTGTTATGTTTCTAATGTGATCATTCTTAATGTTTTGTTGGTGTAATAAAGAACAAACAAAATCTGGTGCCTTTTAGTTATACTACAATATAGCTTTAGGTGAATCATCAAATGCATTTCCTATAAAAGTTGAAATATATTGTGCGGTTGATGAAATAATTCCAGAATTATGTTTAACTTAAATTATATTTTTATTTTTGCAGAATGAAACAAATTCAATATATCGATAGAGATAGTGGTGAAATATGCATCGAGAAAATTCCCGGTGAGAAGTGGCTGAAATGGCTTTACTATAGACCCTTTGGGCGTCTAAGTTTGCATTTCTTAATTAAGCGTAAATTCATCTCTTCTTTCGTAGGAAAGTACATGGATTCACATAAGTCAACATGTTACATACCAAACTTTGTCAAAAACCACGGTATCGATCTATTGGAGTACCAGAAAGAGAAATTGGAAGACTACCATACGTTTAACGATTTCTTCTGTCGTAAAATAAAAAAGAGTTCTCGTCCTATTGGTGACGATTTTGTCTCTCCTGCTGATGGTAAAATTTTGGCTTTTGAGGATCTTAGCAAAGTTAAAGAGTTCTTTATCAAAGGGGCGGCTTTTGACTTGAATGAATATCTTGACAACCCAGAGCTCTCTGATAGATATAAAGATGGAAGTATGATGATTGTGCGTTTGGCACCTAAAGATTATCACCGTTTCCATTTTCCTGCCGATGGCGTTATTCATAATGCCAATGACATCAAAGGACATTACTATTCGGTTTCGCCATTAGCGCTACAAAAAAGTCTTCGAATCTTCTGCGCCAACTGTCGTAGCTACAGCATGTTGGAGACAGAAAAATATGGAGATATACTCTACTCGGAGGTCGGGGCTACATTTGTAGGATCTATTATCCAAACCTATGCACCAGATAGCCATGTGACCAAAGGGTCGGAAAAAGGTTATTTCGCTTATGGTGGTTCCACTTTAGTCCTTCTTTTCGAGAAAGGAAAGATCCAAATCGATCAAGACCTACTAGATAACACAGCCAAAGGGTACGAAACCTATGTGAATATGGGCGAGACTATCGCTAAATAACTGTTAGAGGTGCGACCTCATCCCCAGATCGATCTACCACTACAGGATCGATCGAACAATACAGAACGAAAACCACTGTCCCCAATTCTGAATGGGACAGATCAAAAATATTGACCACTGTAATATTGGGCCAACAGCTAGGTTGGCCCTCTGAGTGGCATCACTTCACAACTCCCTTTCATCCCACAAGATTCGATCTCTCTGTTGCGATACACCTCTCCATCATACCGAGCAATACACCACGATTAAGCGATCAATGGCCCAAAAACGACCCCTCCTAGGGGATTCATAGTGGAATGATAGGGGAATGAGCCGCAGATGGTTCGAAACAAACTCGTAGTTGCTTCGAAGTTCACTCATCAAAACCCTGATTGGGTGAATGAATTTCGAATCTATTTCAAGGAATGTTTGAAGGATGTTGGGAGGAAACCCGATGGAATATGCTATGATTCCCTAAGGATCTTCCATCATAAATATAGCGATGGGATAAGGAATCCGATGTGTCAACCCCACGCAAAATCATACATTTTCACACATAATCGACCATAATCATACATGCGCTAAAAAAAAGAGGATGCTTATCATCTGGCTATAGTAACTTGAAGGAAATCAGTGGTTCACTGTGCATCTGTTGGATGGCGCAGCAATTAGGATGTATGGTTTAATTTAAAGGTTAAGATTATGGCACTAGTAAAGAAACACCATCTAAGTGGTATTGTGGGGGCGGTGGTCTGCTATAAGGTAGGCAACCAAGAGGTGGTTCGATCTCGCCCTGAACATATCGATCGAAAAACACCGAGACAGTTGGCTCAGCGAATGAAGATGTCGCTAACCATGAGTTTCTTGCATGGAATACGCGGTATTGTGCGTTTAAGTTTTCCCGCTACCCGTCCCTTTGTTAATGGGCATGTGTTGGCTCGTTCGTCTGTTCTTCGAACCCCATTCATAGGGGTCTATCCGAGGTTGCATCTCAACTATCCTAAGATACGGTTAAGTAGTGATGACCAGAGTGGGGTCGAAGCGGTGGAGGCTACCTATAACGGAGAGGATCTGTCGTTGCGCCTTCAATTCGAACCAGGGTGGCAGAAAAAAGCCCTTTCGTTCTACCTTATTCAACAGGCTAGTGAAAAAGAGATTCAGACCAAAGCCTATGGTCCCCTATTGTACGATCCCAAAGGGCAGGTACAGGTGCGGCTCACCAAACGTACCTACCATAGTGTAAAGCAACACTTCTGGGTGATGTTGTTCGATCCCCTTGGTTCACACTTCTATGGGAGCCAATACTTTTGTTTGTCCATTCACGACCGTAAGCCTCGAACGATCGTCTTTGAGAAAGGATGAGATAGAGAATTAAAGAAGGGTTGAAGCGCAAGAAATAGGCCACGGATTTAACGGATCAGACGGATTCACACGGATTTTTTTGATTATTTGCACTGAAAGTGCTACAGTTAATAGCCCAGTGCGAAGCGCTGGGTATACAGGTAAAAAAAAAGGAAGGCTGTAAGTCTGATATCATCCTCTTTCGTTCTCGTTGTGTGGTTTGTGCCAATGCCTTGGCACGCCGTGCGCATTGGTTATGGATATGGGGAGGCGCGAACATCGCGTCTCAAATTAGTGCCACGGATTCGATGCATCATTAGTTGAAGCGCAAGGGATAAGAGAACCACGAAGACACAAAGTCACGAAGGATAGCACACTGATGATACAGATTAAACCGATGATACAGATTTTTATTTACTTCAACTTGCACTGAAA
>JAONJW010000125.1 GCA_028377305.1 Prolixibacteraceae bacterium
TTTATCCGTAGAATTGAAAGCTCACAAAGAAAGGAGGTTGCTATATACCTCATGATAGGCACCTGATAGGTATCAGATAGGTATCAGACAGGGTGATGCTTCATCCTTTCTTCGAGAATAGCTCATATTTGATTCGACATTTTCATCAAAAAGATGAAGCAAATATGAGCTTTCCTCGAGCTTTATATGGCTTATCGCCCTATTTGATACCTGTCAGGTACCTATCAGGTCCCTATCTGCTGTTATATTGAGTATTTTGAACTACAGCCAAGGAAGTTAAATCTATTTATTGGTTTGTGAAGCGGACGAAAGACTTTGGTGGGTTGCGAAATATTTACATAAAATAGTACATTGGAGATAGTGGATAAAATTAAATAAGATAGATTAACATGTTTTTTTGATTTCTGCTTTTAACTGAGTGTACATTTTTATAATTTCGTTTATTATCATAAAATATGGTAGAAATAGATCTTTATTTATCATATTGGGCTGTTTCTATGGACTATACTATTAATCAAGAAAAGCATTATAAACCTATGACATGGACGTCTACATTTAAGACCCTTTTTTGTATGACTGGAATAGTTTTCTCTGGGATCTTTACGACACAGGGAGCCATTCTATCAGCGAAATCGTTTTCAATGAATCACTCTCATTACCTGGCATGTCTTGCGACATTCCCGATAAGCAATGATAGCATTGCAGTTGCAGACAGCACACAAGAGAGTTCCGTAAACAAAACGAGTGCACCGAAGCGTGAATTCAGCTCAAAAACCGAAGAGGCCATTAATAATATAGCTTCTAATGTAGAGGATGCGATAAAAGTTGTGTCTGAGAAAGCCGATAAAGTCATCAAAGAGTATGAGACATCGATCGATAGCACTAAAGCACAAATAGCCAACGAGACCCAAAGGGTTGTAAAGGAGATATCGGAAAAGACAGAGGAGCTTATACAGGATTTGGAGTCACCCAAGAAACAAGCCTATTCCTTGCCATCGGAGAAGAAGAGAACGCCGACCACTCAGAAAGCTTTTGATAGAGCCATGTCTCTACTCTATGATGAGATGGAGGTAAAAGAGGGATATGCGATTCTAAAAACAGAATCGTTAAGAGGAGATATTCGATCTCAACTCTTTTTGTCGATGTATCCTGATGCCACCAATTTCAGTACGCTTTCTCCTACACTAGCTCAAGTTTACGAAGGGGCGGAGAATGGCAACGCACAGTATCAATATCTTTTGGGTAAAAGTTATTTAGGAGCGGATTATATCATTAATATTGAGAAGGCGATTGTGTGGCTTCAGAAAGCAGCCAACAGTAAAGAAGTGGCAGCTACACGACTGTTATCGCGTTTGACGTATCATGGTATTGGGGTAGACAAGAGTGTCAAGAAAGCATTTCAACTACTCACCACAGCAGCTAAGCAGAAAGATACTATTGCACTTCGCATGGTAGCCGATGCCTATCTATATGGCCAATACCAGCAGAAGAAGGATAGTAAAAAGGCTATTCCTTACCTATTACCTCTGGCCCAAAGTGATCATGTGACAGCACAGAAAGAGTTAGGTAAGATCTACTATAGTGGAAAGCGTAGCAAATCGATTGTGTGGTATCACAAAGCAGCAGATCAAGGGGATCTAGAGGCAACGAAGGTATTGGCAGATCTTTACTACGAAGGAACAGGAGTTGTCAAAGATTATAAGAGAGCCAAAGCATTATATATGGAGGCAGCTAGCCAAGGGGATGTAGCGTCACAGGCACGTTTGGGCGATATCTATTACTACGGTAAGGGGGTCAAACGAAACTACACTACTGCTTGTTCATGGTATGAGAAAGCGATGATGCAAGGAGCAACAGCCCCAGCAGAGAAGCTATCGAGATGTTATGATAAGGGATGGGGTGTAAAGCGAGATCCTATCTACAGAGATTTCATTCTTGGCAAGGCTAGCAAACACTATAAGTTAACCCAACAGGAGAAGGATATTCTAGGCAATAGAGCGAGTCTATATAGTTTAGGGGCTAAGCTGGATGTGGATTTCTCAGGTGAGACACACTACCGTATTGGTCGTGAGTTTGAAAAGAAGGGGAATTTCAAAGAGGCTTTCCGCTGGAATAACGAAGGGGCAAAACTAGGTTTTGTTACTTCACACCAAGTATTGGGAGATTATTATATCAAAGGGTTAGGTACAAAGGTTAATAGAGACAGTGCATTACATCACTATGTTATTGCAGCTTCGCTCGAGAATAAGAAAGCACATAGCCACCTGCAGAGCTATAACTACAAGCGTGTGAATCCGGATATCGTAAAGAAAGATCTTGATGCTTTGACAACGACTGCTCTTCAAGGGAATAGACGTGTGGCAATGTTCTTATCGACCTGTTATGACAAGGATGATCTTGGGGTAGACTACGATCAGGAGAAGAGTAGTTTCTGGAAAAAGGTGGCTAATAGCCAGACGAAAAAGCTTCCTCTTGATCAGTGGAGTGCGACACAGTGGAACGATATCTCTTTTATCACGGCTCAAGCTTATGCATTAAATTTTAAAGCACAAGCGGTATTGGGCTACTGGTTTCTAACAGGTATTGATCATAAAGAGAATCTTAGCGAAGGCATGATGTGGTTGCAGAGTGCAGTAAAAGGAGGAGATAGAGATGCCGCATACCTCTTGGCTTCGATCTATCACTCTGGATATAAAACGATATTGCCCAATAAAGAGATGTACACTGTGCTTATCGATAAAGCTTATGGTGCAACAAATCCATCGATGAAGCTTGCTGCAATACAGTTAAAACTATCTCATAGGTTGACCTCTACAGATATTAAAGAGGTGATCTCAGATATTGAACCTTTGATAAAGAAGAGACAAAATAGTGCTGAGAGAGCATGGAGTCAATGGCTTGCCAAGTATCCAAGCGAGATGACCCAAGCGATTACTACGAGCTATGCATTACGTTCGGAGGAGCTGTTGGCACGTATCTATTTTTATGGTCCCTACCCTATTAACGATCCAGAGAAATCGATGATCTACTACCAACAAGCGGTGAATATGCAGGGGGTGGTAGCAAAGATTAACCTTGGTTTTGGTTATGAATACCAGCTGATTCCTCATGGGAAAAGCACTAAAGCCCTATTCTATTGGAGAGCACTACGTAGAGATAATGACTCTTTGGCTAGACCTTATCTTTTCAGGGCATATGATCAAGGGATAGGAACCAAGAAGAATAAACGTTTTGCCAAACGTTACCAATCATCATCGAAAAGCATGTTGTAATACCTATCTAGATATAGGGTTTAAGATATAAGAACAGATCCGTGATCGACAAAATATTGCAGTATTTTGGATCACGGATTTTTATATCTTGGAAGCACGAAGGGTTGTTAGTTGTTGGTTGATGCGCAGGGATGGGACAAGGATAAAACGGATAAAATAGACCACGAAGGCACGAAGACACGAAGGATATTTGGTTGAAGCGCAAGAATAGCACACAGATGAAACGGATAAAATATACCA
>JAONJW010000128.1 GCA_028377305.1 Prolixibacteraceae bacterium
ATTAAAGCACTATTTGATGGAAATATTGTTTTCGTTGGATGTATGTTATTATTGACTGCGTGTGTCCTATCCTTTACTTATTTCTTTAAAAGAAAAAATAATAAGGAGGTAGGCTTTAAAGAAGCAATTATCATAGGTATTGCTCAAGCAATGGCTGTTGTTCCAGGTATTTCACGATCAGGATCTACGATTGCAACAGGACTACTACTAGGCGGGAAGAAGGAGTCGGTTGCTAAATTCTCATTCTTGATGGTACTGGCTCCAATCATTGGCGCGAACCTTCTTGAAGTATTGGGAGGCGATATTGCAACAGCACCATCAGTATCCACAAGTGTGTTGTTGACAGGTTTTGTAACTGCCTTTGTTTCTGGACTTCTCGCATGTCAATGGATGATTAATATAGTCAAAAGAGGGAAGCTGATATATTTCGCAATTTATTGTGCAGTTGTCGGATTAATTTCTATCTTTGTAGGCTGATTTTCAAACGTTTATTTTTAATAATAATCATTAACCGATAGGATAAAGAGACGAGTGAGAGAATTGGATTTATTTGATTTTAAGAGTGGTGAAGTATTGACTTTCGACAAACCACTAGAATGGACATCATTCAATGTTGTAGGAAAGATTAGACACAAGATCTGCCGCTACCTTGGAATTAAGAAGTTGAAAGTAGGCCATGCCGGTACACTAGATCCGATGGCAACAGGGCTAATGGTACTATGTACAGGGAAAGCTACTAAAAAGATTGAGCAAATTCAGGGTACAGAGAAAGAGTATATTGCAGACCTAAAGCTGGGAGCAACTACTCCAAGTTACGATGTAGAGTCTGAAGAAGATGCACAATATCCTTATCAACATATCAATAGAAAAGTTATTGACGATGTGTTACCACAGTTTATTGGAGAAATAGATCAGGTGCCACCGATTTTTTCTGCAGTGAAAGTTAACGGTCGTCGAGCTTATGATCTGGCACGTAAAGGAGAAGATATTGAACTAAGGTCAAAAAAAATAAATATAAAGGAGATTGAAGTTCTTGAATTTAAAGAACAACATCTCTCTTTGCGTGTTGTTTGTGGTAAAGGAACATATATTCGATCACTATCTCGAGATATAGGTAAAGCTCTAGATAGTGGAGCATACCTCACAGGATTGCGTAGAACACGTGTTGGGGAATTTGAGGTATCTAAAGCTTATAGTATCGAAGAGTTTTGTCGTTTCTTAGACGACGCAATGCAAGCAAATAAAGAAGAGAAATAAAGTTAGGAATTCGTTACGCATAAATAAAAATAGAGTCTTCTATGAAGCTGTCAAAATTTAAATACAAATTACCTCCGGAATTAATTGCAACTCATCCTTCATACAATAGAGACGAGTCACGTCTTATGGTTTTGGATAGAGAAAGTGGTAATATCGAGCATAAAGTTTTCAAGGATGTCCTTGACTACTTTGATGACAAAGATGTGATGGTTTTTAATAACACCAAAGTGTTTCCAGCACGCCTTTATGGTAATAAAGAAAAAACAGGAGCACAAATTGAGGTTTTCTTATTGAGAGAACTGAATAGAGAGCAAAGACTTTGGGATGTACTAGTAGATCCTGCAAGAAAGATTCGTATCGGAAATAAACTGTACTTCGGTGATGATGATACGATGGTAGCAGAGGTTATCGACAATACAACATCTCGAGGAAGAACACTTCGCTTCCTATATGACGGTCCTTATGATGAGTTTAAGGAGGCACTGTATAATTTAGGAGAGACACCTCTTCCTAAAATTATAGGTCGTGAGGTAGAAGACGACGATGCTGAAAGATATCAAACTATTTATGCGAAGAATGAAGGTGCTGTTGCTGCTCCAACCGCTGGTCTTCACTTTAGTAGAGAGCTAATGAAGCGCCTTGAAATTAAAGGTATTGATTTTGCTGAAGTGACACTTCATGTTGGCCTTGGAAACTTCCGCACAGTAGATGTAGAGGATTTAACTAAGCACAAAATGGATTCTGAACAGATTTGGATTGAAGACAACGCTGTAGATGTTGTCAACAATGCAAAGAAGACCAAGAAAAGAATTTGCGCAGTGGGAACAACAGTGATGAGAACTCTTGAATCTTCTGTTTCTACAACAGGGCTTCTTAAACCATATGAAGGATGGACAAATAAATTTATTTTCCCTCCTTATGATTTCCATGTAGCTAATAGTATGATCTCAAATCTACACACGCCACTAAGTACTTTACTGATGATGGTAAGTGCATTTGGTGGATATGATGCAGTGATGGAGGCTTACAATGTTGCCATTAAAGAAGAGTATCGTTTTGGTACATATGGAGATGCAATGTTAATCATTTAACATTCACTCTTCTATTTAATATCATCAAAAGAGATACTTCTTTCTTATTCTATAGGTTTGGAGTATCTCTTTTTATTTTTACTGATAGACATATTAAGATTCCTATTTAAATATGAAAACATACAGATATATCACTCTCTTCGCTTTCGCATTTTTAGCTCTACTACTTAGTAGTTGTGAATCACAATACTTTCATTACTATAATGTAAAGAATGATACTGCCTTAGGTATAAAACTAAGAATGTTTATCGGAACAGATAGTACAGATGTGGATATTGCAGCGAATCAAGAAATAAAGATTCAAGAATATACGGATCAAACAAATGATATCGATTCGGAAAGGATTGTGACTCTATATGACTCGATATTGGTCTACAATAGCAGTGCGTCAGTTCTTTTTATGAGGTGGGATAAGGTGACCGATATATATAAAGACTTAAACTATGCTAACTTCTACTACCAGGGTGATTGGCAATACCAACTGAATAATACATCTACCTCCTTCACACTAGGGCTTGATGACATTAAGATTTATCGTAATGAGAATGGGCTTCCTAATATCCCAGAGGTACCTTAGATGCAGATAATATTATATTAGTAATATAAATAAAAAAGCGGGATATCTTATTAAAAAAGATATCCCGCTTTTGATATAACTCCCATTAGGGTATAATTATTTCAGCTTAGCATAAAGAGAAGTGAAGCTGATGTTTTCTGCAATCATCTGCTTTAACTTACTTATTTCTATCCGCTCCTGCTCCATAGTATCCCTATAACGAATAGTTACAGTGTTATCTTCAAGTGTTTGATGGTCAACGGTCACACAGAAAGGTGTACCAATAGCATCTTGACGGCGATAACGTTTTCCAATAGAATCTTTCTCATCATACTGACAGTTGAAATCAAATTTCATACTATCAATAATCTCACGAGCTTTATCAGGTAAACCATCTTTCTTCACTAGTGGCATTACAGCCAACTTGATAGGTGCCAATGGCGCTGGAAGACGAAGTACGACACGAGTATCTTTTTTGCCATTCGCTCCTTCTAGTTCTTCTTCACAATATGATGCTGCCATCACTTGTAAGAACATA
>JAONJW010000124.1 GCA_028377305.1 Prolixibacteraceae bacterium
TTAGAGCGCACAAGCGACACTCCCAAACCTCAAATTAAGATTTAATATTATTATCCACAGAAATAAAAACAGTGGTCACTCCGAATATACAGCACTGCATATACAGTTTATCTACTTGTTCTAAAACATGTTACACTCGCTCTGATTTTACACGACTTCTTAGTAAATTTAAAGAACATCGTATAGATGTGACTCGATTATTAACCCAAAAATCTCTGAATATGGCAGAAAAAATGACTTTCAATGAGCTAAGAAGGATAAAAGACAGTCTTCCGGATGGAACCATGTCTCGCATAGCATCAGAGTTAGGTATTACAACAGCTACAGTAAGAAATTACTTTGGTGGATCGAATTGGAAAGATGGTACCAGTGTTGGTATACATTTAGAAAGAGGTCCTGGTGGTGGCATAGTAATGCTAGATGACACCACAATATTAAACAGGGCCAAAACCATATTAAAGGAGTCGTAAAAGGGCATCCCTTTCGATTCACAGCAAGAAAAAAGAGGTAAAAAGATCGATACAACTACAAAAGACCTTCGATCTGTTTACCTCTTTTATGATGTAATTAAATCAACCCTTTGATGTCTGAAATAATTTGGTTAGCCAAAGCATCTGCCTCCACGATAGAAGGCGCTTCCGAATAGATACGAATGATTGGCTCTGTGTTTGATTTTCTCAAGTGTACCCAACGGTCTGCAAAATCGATTTTAACACCATCGATATTATTCACATTCTCATTTGCATACTTCTCTTCCATCTTCACCAACAATTGATCCACGTCAATTTCTGGAGTCAATTCAATTTTATTCTTAGAGATGAAATAGGATGGGTATGTTGCTCTCAATGCAGAACAAGTCATTTGCTTGTTTGCAAGATGAGTCAAGAACAAACCAATTCCAACCAATGCATCACGTCCTGAATGACTAGTTGGATAAATAACTCCCCCGTTTCCTTCACCACCAATAATAGCATTCGTTGCTTTCATTTGTGCTACTACGTTGACCTCACCTACCGCTGAAGCTGCATAGCTACAACCATATTTCTCAGTAACATCACGCAATACACGAGAAGACGAAAGGTTAGACACGGTATTTCCAGGAGTCTTAGAAAGGACATAATCGGCAACTGCAGCCAAAGTATACTCCTCATTAAACATAGAACCATCTTCGTTGATAATAGCCAAACGGTCCACATCAGGATCCACAACAAAACCTACATCGACACCCTCTTTTTTGATAATTGCAGAAGTCTCAATCAAGTTCTCTGGAAGTGGTTCTGGAACATGAGCAAAATGACCTGTTGCTTCGCAGTTGATCTCCACCACTTGTTCTACACCTAGAGCTTTCAGTAGTTTAGGAATCGCAATACCACCTACAGAATTCACTGAATCAATTGCGACCTTGAAATTTGCATTCTTAATCGCATCGACATCAACCAATTCCAAGTCTAATACATGGTCCACGTGATAATCCGTATAATCTTTTTCTGTTACTTGACCTAAGTCATCAACCTCAGCAAAAGTGAAAGATTCCTGTTCAGCAATAGCAAGAATTTCTTTCCCAGCCTTATCGTTCAAGAACTCACCATCCGCATTCAAAAGCTTTAATGCATTCCACTGCTTAGGATTGTGACTTGCTGTAAGAATTATACCGCCATCTGCTTTTTCAGCAGTAACCGCAAGTTCTGTTGTTGGAGTCGTAGCCAAACCAATATTTACTACGTCTACTCCCATTCCCATCAATGTCCCAACTACTAATGAATTGACCATCTCTCCTGATATACGAGCATCACGACCAACAACAATCTTCATCTTTTTATCGCCAGTTTGCGATTGCATAAATGAGCTATAAGATGCAGTAAATTTCACTACATCAAGAGGGCTCAAGCCCTCTCCAGCTTGCCCTCCGATAGTCCCTCGGATTCCCGAGATCGATTTTATAAGAGTCATCTTGGTTTAAAATTTTTAGATTAAGACACAAAGTTGTGTATTTTATTATCGAAAGACAAACCCACCTGTAGGTATTGTATTATAATGTACTCAACTTTGTATGATTAAGATGAAATAGCCCTATAATTTGGGAATATGAAACTTTAACACTAGAACTTCACATTTTTTTATCATCTTTGTGCCCTATTTATTCAAATACCGTACAATATTTCTGATTATAAGAATATTGAACCATAATATTTTACATTAAAACATTAAATGATGGGAGAAAGAAGACAGGCCCGAAGCGAAAAAAGGACCGTCGGTAAAGGGGGTTCTAATGCAGGTCAAAGAGTAGGTAAAAGTCGACCAAAATCATCCGATGCACCAAAAGGTCGTAAAGGAGAGGATCGTAATGCCCGTAAAGCACAAAGAACACCACGTCATTACAAACAAGAAGAACAAGAGTCTGACCAATACATGTCTAACGACGGTAAAGTATTTAAGCAAAAGCCTAAATACTCTGATATGGGTAAAGCTCCTCAAAAAAGAGTAAAAAAGAAAACAAACATCAGTACACGTAACGACGACACTATCCGTCTGAACCGTTTCATTGCCAATGCAGGTATTTGTTCTCGTCGTGATGCGGATACATATATCGCTTCTGGAGTGGTTACTGTCAATGGAAGCCCTGTTACAGAAATGGGATTTCGCGTAAAGCCAGGAGATGAAGTAAACTTCTCAGGAGAGAAAATCACCGCAGAACAAAAGCGTTATATCTTACTAAACAAACCAAAAGGCTTTGTTACTACAGTCGATGATCCACATGCCGACAAAACAGTGATGGAACTAGTTTCGTCAGCTTGTAAAGAGAGGTTATACCCTGTAGGACGTCTTGACAAAGAGACTACAGGCCTTCTTCTATTTACTAATGATGGGGATCTAACAACTCGCCTTACACACCCAAAATATAATCGCAAGAAGATCTACCATGTTTACTGTGATAAGAAAGTAACGAAAAATCATATTCGTCAGATCTTAGAAGGTGTTAACCTTGAAGATGGATTTGTAAAAGCAGATGCAGTAAGTTACGTAGATCAAGACGACACAAGGCAAGTAGGTATAGAAATCCACTCTGGTAAAAACCGTATTGTCCGTCGTATCTTCGGTGCGTTAGGATACAAGGTAATGAAACTAGATAGAGTATATTTCTGTGGTTTGACAAAACTAAACTTACCTCGTGGTAAATGGCGACATCTAACACAAGAAGAAATCTCATTCCTTCGAATGGGAAATTTCTGATTTAGCTATCATATTACAAAAGGCTGTCTAATCTAGATAGCCTTTTTGTTTTTCAATATTTAATAATTGGACACCTAATAAATAGAGATCTTTAGACATCTGAAATCAATAATAAACGGCTGCCACACTCGACAGTATATTGTCAACAATTATCTATTGCAATACTCTAGCAGATTTTAACATTCAACACATACCCAACTCCGTACTTTTTAACTTCCCTAATTCCTATCCTGTTTCAATAAGTATATAGCCTCTACTTACTCTTTATTTAAACCTCCTGTTCAT
>JAONJW010000126.1 GCA_028377305.1 Prolixibacteraceae bacterium
TTGACCTTAAAATGGTGAACCCGGAGCCTACATTCCGTGCATACTCGATGGCTAACCACCCAGCAGAGGGTAATATCATCATGTTGAATATCCGTATTGCTACTCCTCCATTTGATAGAGTGAATGGTGGGTTCCAAAAAATTAATCCAGGTATCTGTTCTTCATATATCTATTCGCTTAAACCAGGTGATAAGATTACGATCTCAGGACCTTATGGAGAGTTTTTCTTGCACGATAATGATCAAGAGCGTATGTTCATTGGTGGTGGTGCAGGTATGGCACCAATGCGTTCTCACCTATTTCACATCTTCAATACAGTGAAAGATACTAGCCGTAAGGTTACATTCTGGTATGGAGCACGTTCATGGAGAGAAGTATTCTATTATGAGCAGTTCCGTGAGATTGAAAAGAACTTCCCGAATTTTGAATTCCATTTGGCTCTTTCAGATCCCCAACCTGAGGATAATTGGGAGGGACCAACAGGATTTATTCATAACGTTATTTTCGAGAATTACCTTCGTAATCATGAGGCTCCTGAAGATATCACATACTATATGTGTGGACCTCCAATTATGAACTCTTCTGTTGAAACTATGTTATTCGACTTAGGTGTTGAGAAAGAAAATATCCACTTTGATGACTTCGGTAGCTAATCGATTTTGTTTTAAGAAAGAATATTCCAAGGCCGTCTCTTTAGAGATGGCCTTTTTTTATCTAGTTAATTACACAAATTGCGTTAGGTCTGCTTTGAGTCAATATTTGTAAAGTATACTCATGATTTGTGGTATTATTTAAGAAGATACTAGTTTCGGTTTAGTATACTTCGAAATAATGATGTATATCTAGTCTAGAGGGCTGTTTACTCCTATATAACCATGGTTTGTTAATTAACATAAATAGAAATTAATATGTTTACTCTGTGTTATCAAATTGTTAAGTATTCTTACATATTGAATCTATTTCCCTTGTAAAAATAAGCAAGTATAAGCGATGTGTGCTGTGTGCATGATTTTTGTTAGTAAATATCGAGTTCTAACTATATACCTTTGTTATAAAGTATTTAACCCTAATTTAAGAATTACTCAAAATATCACAGTTATGACAGATGGTTTTTATAGAGTGCCTAAAGCTACTAATGAACCAGTATATACATATGAACCTGGAAGCCTTGAAAGAAAACGATTACAGAAAGCAATTTATGAATGGAGGTCTGAGCTTGTTGAGCTACCAATGATCATTGGAGGAAAGGCTGTTTATTCAGAAGATCGAGAACAGATACGCCCTCCGCATGATTTATCTCATTTGCTTGGTTATTATCATAAAGGAGAAAAAGAACATGTTCAAATGGCCATTGATGCTTCATTAGAGGCAAAGTCAGATTGGGAAAAGATGCCTTGGAACCATAGAGCGTCTATTTTCCTAAAGGCTGCAGAATTAATCAGCGGACCATATAGATATAAAATTAATGCAGCTACCATGCTTGCACAATCGAAGAATGCTTTTCAAGCAGAGATTGATTCTGCATGTGAGTTAGCAGACTTCTTACGTTTTGGCGTACAATGTATGACTGAAATATATGCCATGCAGCCTACTTCATCTAAGGGGATATGGAATTATAATGAATTTAGGCCTTTGGAAGGATTTGTCTTTGCACTTACACCTTTTAACTTCACTGCTATTGCTGGGAATCTACCTGCGGCTCCTGCGATGATGGGAAATACGGTGGTATGGAAAGCTTCAAAGACTGCGATCTATTCAGCCCATGTTATCATGGATATTTTTAAGAAAGCAGGACTTCCAGATGGTGTTATTAACTTAGTGCATAGTTCAGGACCAGATACAGCAGATGTAGTATTTAGTAGCCCTGATTTTGCAGGAATTCATTTTACGGGTTCTACTGCGGTATTCCAATCTATTTGGAAAACTATAGGTAATAATATATCTAAGTATCGTTCTTATCCACGTATTGTAGGTGAGACAGGAGGAAAAGACTTTATCTTTGCTGCCCCTAGTGCTGATGCATTGGAAGTAGCAACTGCCATTGTTCGTGGTGCCTTTGAATATCAAGGACAGAAGTGTAGTGCTGCGTCAAGAGCATATATTCCTAGATCTATGTGGAGTCCTTTACAAGAGGAGTTAACTAGGCAGTTAAAATATATTACAGTTGGTCCAGTGGAAGACTTTACCAACTTTGTGAATGCGGTGATTGATCAGGCAAGTTACAATAAACTTACTTCCTGTATTGAGCAGATTAAGACCGATAAAGATGCTGAGATATTCTGGGGAGGAACCTATAGTGATGATAAGGGATTCTTTATTGATCCTACCATTGTGGTTGCAAGTAAACCAGACTATGTAACCATGCAAGAAGAGCTGTTTGGTCCAATTATTACCCTTTATATTTATGAGGATGAAGATTTGGATAAGATGGCTGGATTAGTAGATAAGACTTCAATGTATGCACTCACTGGAGCTATTTTAAGTAACGATAGATATGAGATAGACCGCTTGGTAAAAGCATTACGTCATAGTGCAGGAAACTTCTATATTAATGATAAACCAACAGGAGCCGTGGTTGGACAACAACCTTTTGGTGGTGGACGTGGATCTGGAACGAATGATAAGGCTGGATCTGTATTTAATCTCTTACGTTGGACATCGATTAGAACCATCAAAGAGACATTTGTTCCTGCAACACACTATATGTATCCAAATTTTAAACCTGATATGGAATAAGACATTCATCTTTGTTGTATTATCTAAAGGGCTTCCGAGTGGAGCCTTTTTTTATGTGTATAGCATATAAATCTACGTCCACTACATTGCGATTTTGATCGTTGAACTAATTTAAATCTGTCATTTCTGTTTTTATTCTTTTTATCCCCATTGTCTTATTTAATTGTCAATAATTTGACTAAATTCTCGATATTGATTTCGATAGAAGATTTAATGATACATGTCATTTGTTCCTTTTTAGTTTATCGTAGCTGTTTGCTATTATATCCTTTTTCGTATTGTTGAAGAAGAGAATTGTTATCATGTTCATCACCATTAAAATCAATGGATTTATTCGATATCATCTCTATAAGTTGACATGAGCCTTAAGCTTATTTTGGCAGTTTCTTAGATACGGGCAGTCTTTTCTACATGAATATAAAAAAAGTAGTATTAGGGGTAAAAATATATATTATTTTTATTTGGTATTGTAAAATAAGTGTAGGAAACAACATTTAGTGTTTCATTGTGTGTCGTATACGTATAAATATGTGCATTTTGGTAATTTTATTACTATTGTGAAGTCTATTTTAGCGAATGATATGAGCCTTTTTATTCTATGTAGAACTGAACTTTAGTTCAATATTTTGGAAAGTTGAGAGTAATGCATTTTTATGGATTCGAGACTAATAAAGTCAACCAATCGTTGTATCTTCGTGTTATATTATTAAACAAGACTATGTTAAGATTAAAAGCGAAATATCGTATTACATCTCGTTTTGCATTTTTTTCAGTT
>JAONJW010000127.1 GCA_028377305.1 Prolixibacteraceae bacterium
CCTCAAGCATTATATCAAATTTCACATACAGAAAAAATAACAATACCAGATACAATTTCTATATCAAGCAACAGTGCTCTTTTCATGGTAAGTATCAAAGCTGGAACAAATCTTCTACATGAAAACACAGGAAAAGTCTGTGAAAAAGTAAAACAAGGAGGCTTGATTCAGATAGTTAGAGAAACCAAAAACTCACTTGGTAAAGAGGGATATAAACTATCGGTCAGCAAAGAAGGTATAATAATTAAAGCAACAGATAATAGTGGCGTTTTATATGCATTCCAAACCCTGAGTCAATTAATTTCTAAATCGAACGACAACCTCACTATTGAAACCTGTTATATTAAAGACAAGCCTCAATATAGCTTTAGGGGCCTTGAGATGGACCTATGTTCCCATATGTACAGCATTGATGAACTAAAAAAACTTATCGATGTAATGTCTCACTTCAAAATGAACCGACTGATATTAACGTTAAGCAATAAGTTTGGTTGGAGAATAGAGATCAAAAAACGTCCAAAGCTAGCAGAAATCTGTTCTATCAGAAAAAATATTGGTTTCAAGTACAACCAAACGCATCATATGAATAAAAACGATGGGCAACCCTATGGAGGTGTTTACACTCAAGCCGACATGTATGATCTTGTACACTATGCTCATAAAAAGAATATTCAGATTATTCCTAAATTCTATGTCTCACGAGAGGTTTGCAGGCTTAAACATGCATATCCGGAACTAACATGCAAGCAAACACACAATTTCATATGCAAAACAGCAACGGAATCACTAGACTTTTGGAACGATGTCTTTAGTGAAATGACAACGATCTTTAAAAACCCATATATTGCCATTGATGACAGTCGCAGAAAATTCTTTTTCAAAGATCTTTGTGAAAGGTGTAAAGAAGCATCTAACAAGGATCCACATTCATACAATGATGTTTCTTGGAAATTTATGAGAGATCTTGAAAAGATCGCAAACAAAAACCAGAGAGAAATAATTGGTGGGAATAAGCTATATAAATATTCAAAAAATCCAAAATCTATTGCACAACTTAGACGTGGTATTGAAGAAGCGGATAAGATATGGCGTAAAGGAAACAAAATAATATATAGTCCGATAAGCTATGTCCTTTCCATGAATGAGAGTCACGACACACTGAGTGTAGCTAGATCTGGAATCCTTTCTCTTGAAGATGTATACAATTTCAACCCATTTGGCAACAATAAGAATAACGGTGCAATCTTAGGGATATCAGCGATTCTTCCAACCCGGAACTCTCCTTCCTTTAAGTATGCATCGATCCATCTTTTCCCTAGACTCTTAGCCATTGCTGAACGAGGATGGGCTGGATATCAAAAAACCAATTGGGAGACATTTAACCAACGTGTTCAAGCAGCCAAGTCTTATCTAAAAAATCAAGATATGATTATTGGTTATCCATCCCAGGACATAAGACTAAAAACAAAAAAATCATCCAAAGGAGAACTGCTCTTAACAATGCATAATGAAGCAAACACTCCTATTTGGTATACAACCAACGGAAAAGAACCAACACTTCAGTCCAATCTCCACACCAAGCCAATTAAAATTAAAGATTCGCTTAGGATCACTTATATCACCAAGGATAAGAGAGGTATTCCGACACCAATAAAAACGACTAAAATAGTGAATCACAAAGCAATCCATTCTAAGATTACATACAAATACAACTATTCGATGGATCGTCCAAACTGTTCACAAACTACTCTTATAGATGGTATCAGAAACAACTACCAATTCATAGAACTTGAAGACTTTGACTTTATAATTGACTTAGGAAAGAATATTAAAATAAATGAGATAAAAACGTCATGGGCAAGCTATCCCCAGGAAGGTGTTGTCATTCCAACCATAGTTAAATACGAAGTATCAAAAGACGGTAAGCGATTCAGAAACATCTATCAAGAACATTTTGAGCTTAACTCGAAGAAGAACCGAACAAAAACAGTAACATGTCTTCCTTTAAAGACCACCGCAAGATATATCCATGTATTAGGAAGGAACAGACGTCGTATCACCTATAAAACAAAACACAACCTAGAATACACCTGGCTTAAGCTAGATGAGGTTATCGTTAAATAGATCATATTATTCGATCTCTTTTAATGGACCACGAAGAGAGAAAAGACGACAGCTACTTTTAAAAAAAAGTAGCTGTCGCTGTATATATACAATCATTACATTAGAAGCGATGAAAGATATCTCTTATCATACAAATTAAACGATTCGTTTTTTCTACTTTTGTTCTTATATATAAACGATACCAATCGATCTAAATATGAGCCATTATATCTACCTTGACTATGCAGCTTCTACACCTATCGATAAGAACATATTACAGAAGCTAAACACATCGATGAAAGAGATGTATGCAAATCCCTCCAATTCTGAAAGTACGCATTCAAGTATCCTTTCAGACCAAATCATCGAAGCCACAACAGGAATACTTCAATGTCTAGACACACCCCAACACGATCTGATATTCACCAGTGGAGCTACAGAATCATTAAACACAATAATCAAGGGGTTATATACACATCCCAACAACAAGAAGACCAAGATCATTACAGTTCAAACAGAACATAGTGCTGTGATAGAAGTCTGCAAAGAATTAGAGAGCTATGGCCTAGAACTGATTACACTAAAAAATAACCAACAAGGAGAAATTGATCTGAACGAATTAAAAGAGCAGATCGATTCAAATACGCTTGCGGTCGTTCTTATGGGAGTAAATAACGAAACAGGACTGGTCCACCCTCTAAAACGGATTGCAGAAATCACCCACCAGAACCAATCGTTGTTCATTTGCGACACCACACAAACTGTCGGTAAAATCGACATCAACTACCAATGGTTTGATGCTTTTACCATATCTGCACATAAAATATATGGACCCAAAGGAATAGGTGCGTTGGTATTTAATAAGAACCTTCAATTCACCCCACTAATACACGGAGGAGGACAACAAAACCATAGGAGAGCGGGGACCCTTCCAACCCCATTAATTATAGCGCTTCAACAAGCCATAACTCTAGTTCAACAACATATCAAAGAACGAAGCAAACAGGTTTCCATAATTTGCAATCACTTTGAAACAGAAATCCAAAAGATTGCTGATATTGAGATCATAGCACACCAAGCTGAGCGCTCACCATACATATCTAATATTCGATTTAAAGACATAGACATCCATGCACTAAAACTCTCTCTAAGACCTCATGTTGCATTCTCTTCAGGATCAGCCTGCAAAGCCAAAATAATCTCCACATCTAGAGTAATTAAAGCCCTTCAACTCGACGATACCAAACCGATCCACAATCTCAGGTTTAGCTTCAGTCACCACACCACAATAAGCGATATAAATCATGTGATATCACTAATCAAAAATGGGTTAACAAATTAAAGTTTCTTCACCGAAAAAAGAATAGTGGGCCACTT
>JAONJW010000129.1 GCA_028377305.1 Prolixibacteraceae bacterium
GATCAAGACTTAAAAGAAGAAATTACCCCTTGGCTAAATCAATTCAAGTGGTATGGATATTTAGGGCTAACCCTACTAGATATAGAAAATAGTTTAAATAAAGGGAATCTTAAACAGTCATGGGAATTAGTTGTTGCATCAAATAAGATTAAAGACAAAATAATAGCAATTAGCCAAAATGAAAACTTAGGTCGTGGAGTGGAAGTTGGAGGAAGCGCTCTTAAGCCATATCTAAAGGAGAAAGGAAAAAAAACACGAAATTGAGTTTATTTCTAAAACCTCTGGAATCGAAGTTAAGGAGCCTCGACTCATTGGATATATGGATATCAAAGAGGGCGCTAGCAATGTTTTCGATGAAGATATTAACACAAGTTATACTTTCAGGAAAGCACTAAAAAAGGGAGACTATATTGGGGTAGACCTGATAAGTCAAACCCCAATCCGATCTATTGACATCTATCAATCTAGTTCTAGAGATCATATTAAAGAAGGTATTCTAGAGTTCTCTAATGATGGGGAAACATGGAAAGCCCTATCTAAAAAGAGATACAGTGGACCTATAGTTCACTTCACAGAGACAGACTATCCGGTAAAAGCTAGATATATTAGATACGTTTCAGAAGTAGAAACACAAAATGGAAAAGGAAATTGGGTAAAGATCCATGATATTTTCATTAACCGAAACGAACCATTTGCAACACTTGTCTATTCAAGTCGGCCGTTTAAAAACATGCCTTTTCAAATCGATCAGAACAGTCTACATTTTAGCAAGAAGTTAGAAGTAACAGCAATTAATCCGAATCAGAAAATAATCCTATCATTTCTCAGAGACGAAAACATCAATACATTGGACCTAGACTTTGGAGGACAATATGACCAATTATATTGTTATATAGTAAACAAAGATGGCAACAAGGTTGAGCTTAAGTCGGGATTAATAAATGGAGCTTTAAACATCAATCAACCAATCAAACGCCTAATTATCGAGAACAAAAGCTCTAAACCCCAATCAATAAGGCTTCTAAATCTAACTTTAACCTTTAATCGATCGTTTGATCTCACGCGAAGACTTACAGATCAAAACCTCCACTCCTCCTATCCTTTAAAACCGAAGGACAAGATGGATATTACTCAATTGACACAAAATCATAGTTACATCTTATTCAAAGAGAATCCTAAAGGAGTACAACTTGAAATTACTAATAACAATGGAGAAGTAGTAAAATTTGAAGTTCAAGACAAAATGTTCAAAATACCTAATATGGAACATGTCACAAAATGTAGATTAATCAATATCTCACAAAGAGCAATCGATATGGTCGAGATAATGTAAAATGACAATGAATGAGGGGGCAAGAAGAAGAATTATCTCCCTCATTCAATATCAAATCACCGCCTCCTATACATGGATAAAATATTTAAACTGTTACCAATAACCGACAATTAATATATAAAGACGATAACCTTTACCAATCATTCACCTCACCCTTATATTGTATTATAGAAATTATCACTGCAATTATTATCAAACTACTTTAACCTGATAATATTTTTACGATATTTAGTCTTGACTTTCTGAACAATAATATTTCAATAAAATGAGTATAAACTTTCTAGACAAGGTGAAGTTTGAGATTAACAAAAAGGACCCCTATCAATATTTTTATCAATATTGGCACTATGATATAAAATTAGACGGAAAAAAACTTGAGAAAGCCCTTCTTAAAATCTACAAACTTTATCATAAATTAAACACAAAATTAATCTTTCATGAGGACAAATACACCTATAAAAAACATGACTTTACTACCATCTATCACGAGATAGAAAACTCTGATAATGACCACGAAACCTATCTTCATCTCTTCCTTTCAAAACAGGTCAATAATTATATTTCGAATTCTGATGAAGCCCCAATTATCCTGATTCACATCATCTCAAACAGTACTAGCACCCTGCTATTCCTTCATAACCATATATATTATGATGGGCACTCTGCGACAAAGCTAACAGAACAGTTTTGGAGTTTGACAGAAAAAAAAGAAGTAATCAAGATGCCAGAAAACATAAGTGACAACGAAATATTAGATCATTTAAATGTTTCTAATATTTTGACAAAACTAACCTTTCCCTTCTATCTCTCAAAGCACATCCTTCGAAGCCAGAGATTTACAAGCAAAAACAAAAAAGTCTATAAATTATATACGAAGTCTTCATCTAAAATAAATTATCACTCTTTTTTTATTGAAAAAAGACATCTTTCTAATGACAATAATATCTATTCTACAAACACCAAATTGGTCGCTCTTATCGCAGACCAATTAATTCAAATGAAAGGGGCTCAAACCAATCAGCAATGTATCATCTCAATTCCTCAAAACATTAGAGACTCAAAACTAGATATATTAGGAAATGCCGTCAATGGAATTTCCATTCACCTATCTCAACAAATGTCCATAGAGCAAAAGAAAGAGGAAATCCATAAAACCGTAGAAAGATACAAAACAAGAAGCTATATAAAGGCAGCCTATCTTCTATCTACTTTACTCACAAAAAATAAAAAAAATAAAAAACTTCTTTCTCCATTTAAAAATCTGAGTAAAAATCATCACTGTTATATTAGCAACCATGGTAAATCCGAAATACTTCTACAAAATCCTAATCTAAAAGCAAATGGATCATTTAACTACCCTCTTCAAGAACACTACGGTCTGATTTTCACAATTACTTATAATGTAAAGCAGGTATGTTTAGGAATTGCTTCCTCTGAACAATTCTTCTCCAAACAAGATCTATTACACTTCGAAAAGGGGTTTAAACAGAAGTTAAAATCTTAACAAAAACAATATCTACACCAAGGACTATTCTTTTTAGAATAGCCCTTGTGTAGGAACAAGAAGACAAATTAAAAATGTTTCAGAATACTCTGCCCTCTTCATTAACGAAATCAATATTAAAACAGAAAATGTACAATTAAAATAATACTTTATGACATTCTAGTAACATGCCCTAAAGCTTGTACATCTTATTTAGACATATAACCATTGGATATATACAACAAAATATCGCACATTTAATTAAACTACTTTTAAATAGTTTATTTTTCCGAATTCAATAGGAGTCTGATACCCCAGAGTTGCATGTCTTCTGTGTCAATTATACCACACTTCGATAAATTCCACAATGTCCATTTTTGCTTGAACATGTGAGTAATAGTATTTATAATCTATCATTTCAGATTTGATTATTTTAAAGAAACTTTCGGCTACCGCATTATCCTAGCAATTACCTTTACGGCTCATGCTTTGAATTATCCCAATCGTATCCTCTTTTAAAGCAACAGTTCTTGGGCTATCATCCCTTGATAACCAGCTATAAAAACCAC
>JAONJW010000013.1 GCA_028377305.1 Prolixibacteraceae bacterium
GTGGTATTGATACACCTAGAGCATCCTATGGTTGTATAGACACAAAACTAGTATCGTTTTGACCCTTCTGACGGATGGATGCTGTGAACAAACGAATGGAATTTATTCACACGACTCTTTTAAAGCCTCTTTTCATTCATTTATTACTGGGTGAGTATTGATCGATATTTACCTCATTTTTCATTTTCAAATGCTAAGATGTTTGTATTCTCTACCATATCTAAACGCTTCCATATGGGCAATGCCTAAACAACCAATAGAATTAGTTTAGTAGTTGATCAGGGTAGTGGAGCGTTACACATATAAATGCTGTTGAACCAAACATATGGTTTGCTGTTATCTTAAATATAGTGATGATTCATCTCTAGTAGGATCGTATTCATAAAAATTGACCTTATATAGAGTAAGGATCATAAAGGGGTGAATACAGCTTATACGATGAAGCTGTATAGAAAGTCAAACATTTTATATCGAAATATGAGTACCAAAGCGGATGGGTAGTCTCTTTGGGGTGTAGATAAGGATTGAAAAGACTAAAAATATAAGTCAGATGAAGGAATAATGTGGAATAATCTTTAGCAAAAGATAGTTTGTTTTCTGGCAATGTTGGAGAGTACACCACTTTAGATGGAGTACTCTTTTTTTATTCGTAATACTCTGATAAATAACGATTTTTAAATAGAGGGAAGAGAAGATACAATGAAGAATGGATGATGGGTTTGTTTTGACTAAAGTAAATATGTTGTAAAATAGATGACTTTGGCAAACAATTTGATGTATCGTATGTTGAAATGGTAAACACAAATAACAATACTATATTGAAATGATGTTTATTCTTACGTTATATTATGCTTATACAGCGTTCAAAGATATCACGGTTGGTAAAAGCTATGATTTTCAGTTTCGCCCTTTTTAGGCAAAATATATTTGAGTAGGAACGAACTCCGTTTGAACATAGCAATTGGCATAAAACAAGGCGTATGAGATCAAGTAAAAACATCATCTGGTTTATGTACAGCATAAGTATCATCACGTTTATGACGAGTGTTATCTTGGCTCCCAACTTATTGCCAATAGCTCGTCTATTTGAAGGTCCTGATGCAATTATAATGAGTCAACTTTTAGTGGTGGCTCCATCTATTAGTGCCCTATTTCTTTCTGTGGTATGGACTAAGATTCGTATTCCGCATCAATTTTGGGGTAAGCTCTTGTTTTTAATCTCGCTATTGATCTATGGGATTACGGGAGTACTCTGTTTTTGGGAGTCTACCTTTTCGTCGATGCTTGTCACCCGTTTGATTCTTGGACTAGCAATGGGGCTTATATCTATGCTGCTTGTTCAGCGAGGACACCTGTATATGAGTGAAGCTAAGGAGCGTGTTTTTGTTAAAACCCAAGGATTGGCCGTAGGGATATCCATCATGTTTTTAATACTTCTTTCGGGGTGGTTGAGTGAGATGAGTTGGAATATGCCATTCTTAATCTATCTACTGGCATTCTTCCCTATTATGTTTGGTCTGTGGATGTATATTCAAGGGATTGGACTACACCCTAGAAAAATAGAGCGGCCTCAGAAGTATTTTATGAACCAGAAGTTCTGGATGCTAATTGGTGGCGTATTTTTATTTGTTTTATACATCACCTTCTACTTCCTGCAGCTTCCATTCCTAGTGGATCGTCTCCCATATACTGATCATATGCAAACCGCAGGTCTTTTGGGATTGCTAGTGATCTTATTTATCCTTGGTGGTACATTTTATGCTCCAATTTATCACTATATGGGAAGATCAAAGATATACTATCTAACGCTGATTATCATGGGGCTTGGCACCTATATTTTGAGTAGGAGTTTTGATATCAATCGTGTTTTTCTTTCACTACTATTTGTAGGAACAGGAGCAGGTCTTCTATTTACCACTGCGTATAACTCTATACGCCATCATATTCCTAATGATGTGTATGGACTGTGGAAGTACAAACTCTTAACGGTAGTCTTTTTGGCACAGGTGTTGGCTCCGTTAATTATTTATGCATGTAAAGGGGATATGCTCGTACGTATGTTCTTTATGGGGATGGCATTTGTGATTCTTCTGATTATTATTGTTGCATCTTCCGTACGACTACTAATTCGTATAAACAAAACATCGCTACAAGAGTAGGTCATCGATTGGAATGTGATGGTTGATTTTTTGAGGAGTTGTGGATCCGCGAAAAAGTTTGTTTCTTGGGATATCCAAATGTATGGTCTATGAATAAGAAACAGAGATATAGCGGAATATTGATGCATATCAGCTCCCTACAAGGTGCTGATGTATCAGGAACATTGGGAGTGGAATCATATCGGTTTGTTGACTTCCTTCATCACACAGGAGGTAGGGTGTGGCAGATTCTACCGCTAGGACGGACGGATGACTCACACTCTCCATACCAATGTTACTCTAGCTTTGCAGGAAACGAATATTATATTGATTTAGCCTTTTTACAAGGTAGAGGATGGCTATCTCAGCTACCCGAATATTACGACAATCATGATGCCGTCGATCAGGTGGATTGGAATAATGTCAAAAAGATAAAACGTAATGCCTTGTTAGAAGCATTCGAGGGATTTCGTTATCAAAATCAGCTTCAGAGTCGTGATTATCTCACTTTTTGGGAATGTCATCGCTACTGGTTAGAGGACTACTCCCTTTTTATGGCATTGACTGAACATTTTGAAGGGTTAAATTGGAGCCAATGGCCAGAAGATATCTCTAAACGTGCTCCTAGTGCTTTGGCGAAAGCCTATTATGATCTAGAGTCGGAAGTACTTTATCATCGTTTTGTTCAATATGTATTTTTCAAAGAGTGGGAATTACTAAGGCAGTATGCTTCAGGCAAAGGGGTCGAGATAATGGGGGATCTACCTCTGTATGTTGCTTATCATAGTGCGGATGTATGGGTACACCCTGATCAATTTCAGTTAGACGAAGACTTCCAGATGATTAATGTTGGAGGCGTCCCTCCAGATGCTTTTAACGACCAAGGGCAGCATTGGGGGAACCCTCTGTTTAATTGGGATCGTATGGCAGAAGATAACTACCAATGGTGGTGTTCAAGATTGGGGTTCCAACTACACCTTTACGATCGCTTGCGTATTGATCACTTTAGAGGATTAAGCTCTTACTATGCTATTGAAGCAGGTCGCAAAGATGGAATAGAAGGCGAATGGATGGAAGCCCATGGAAAGAAGATGTTATCGAAACTCCCAGATCTCTTACATCAACGCATTATTGCGGAGGACTTAGGAGTTATTGACGAGCCGGTAAAAGCACTTAGAGATCATTTTCACTATGATAGCATGGGGGTATTCCAATTTGGTTTTAATGGAGACAAAGCAAATGTGCATCTTCCAATGCACTACAGAGACAGTTGTTGCTCTTACATCGGAACCCACGACAATCCAACCTTTGTGGAGTGGGTAGAGACCCTTCCTGAGGCAGCTACAGAGATATACGAACGTTATGTAGGCTCGACGACCCCCTCTTTTGAGCAGGTGGTTCGTTTGTTAATGCAATCGCATGCCAATGGAGTGATCTTGCAGATGCAAGATCTATTGGAGCTTGGAAAGAGTGCACGGATGAACACCCCTGGTACCACCACAGGCAACTGGCAATGGAGAATATCGGATAGAATATTTCCTGAGTTGGAGTGGTTTAAAGAGATGATTCAGGTATATAATCGTTAGGCGACCTTTAGATCGGATTATCTTAACACATGGCATATAGCATAATCTCAATCTATTAAAGAGATATAAATCTAAAAGATCACCCCTTATTCATTCATCGGTGAACGAAAAAGGAGTGATCTTTTGTTTATTTGATCGTATCTAAGATGGCATCGATCACTAGTTGTGGTTGCTGTGCGTGTAGCCAGTGTCCTGCATCAGGGATGTTATAGAGGCGAAGTGACGGGAATAACTCTTTCACTTTGGTCACATCTTCATCTGCAACATACCATGATCGAAGTCCACGTATAAGCGTGACATCTAACATAGGGATTTGTTCCATATTTTGTATGTCCTCGTAATTTACACTGGACATCAAACTACCAATGGCATCGAATAAAACTTGTAGGTTTAGTTTCCATTCTAAATTTCCTTCCGACAGTTTGTTTTTCAGGTTCTTTAGTAGAAAATCTCTTAACGCCTCATTTTCGATGATTGGAGTAAGAAATAGATCGACCTCTTTACGACTCTTCAATTTATCAAGATCGACAGAAAGTAGTCCTTGTAGAATCTCTTTATGTTGGTCTGCTTGGTTCGAACGTCCAGGGTTGTCCCGATAGTTACGAGGCACGATATCAGCAAGGATAAGATGTTTGACCATCTCAGGATGGCGCAAAGAGAAGTGTAATGCAACTTTACCCCCCATACTGTGTCCAAGGATAGAAGGTTTCTCTAATCCTTGTTCTTGGATAAAATGATGAAGATCGTTTGTCATATCTTCAAAAGTATGGGAAGGCTTATGTTCGCTTTTCCCATGATTACGAAGATCTACAAGATAGATCGTAAACTTAGGCTCTAGAGCTTTGGCAATAGAGATCCAATTGTCTGAAGAACCGTATAGTCCATGAAGAATAATCAACGGTTCGCCCTCTCCCAACTTACGATAGTTAAGATTTGCTATATTGGTTTTCATACTTTAAAATGATTATTACCCATCGCAATCATCTATGATCCAGCTTGAGTTTAGTCAACACCACAATCATATATATATGACAAAAAAAAGGAGATGGGGATATAAACAAAAAAGGGAACTCAATAAGAAGTGATGAATTCCCCCGCTATCTTTCTTAGCGTCTTAGACACTCTTTGTATTTCAATATGGTTAGCTCCATTCCTAAATAGATGGCATCAGATATGAGTGCATGACCGATTGATACTTCCGCAAGGATTGGTATTTGTTGTGTAAAGAAATCAAGATTTTCAAGATTCAAATCGTGTCCTGCATTTATAGCTAATCCATTCAGATAAGCAGCATCTGCCGCATCGATATAGTCTTTGATTGCTTCATCACGATCTTTGGCATACATTGCAGCATAAGGCTCTGTGTATAACTCAACACGACTTGCTTTGATGTTTGCAGCAGCCTCTACCATCTTAGGATCAGGATCAACAAAGATAGAGGTACGAATATCTGCATTTCGTAATTCTTGAACAATTTCGGATAAAAACGACTTATTATCAATAGTATTCCATCCTGCATTAGAAGTGATGGCATCAGGTGCATCAGGAACAAGGGTTACTTGTGTTGGTTTATATTTCAACACTAGATCCATGAATTTCTTATTTGGGTACCCCTCAATATTAAATTCAGTGGTAACGACCTTAGAAAGATCAGCAACATCTTGGTATGTAATATGTCTTTCATCAGGACGAGGATGAACAGTGATTCCTTCAGCACCAAATTTTTCAGCATTAATCGCTGCGCTTACCACATTTGGCATATCAGCTCCACGAGAGTTTCTAAGCGTGGCAATTTTATTTATATTTACACTAAGTCTTGTCATCTTAGATAGAGATTTAACGTTAAAAAGAAAACAGAGAGGACCTAATGACCTTTCTACGGTTGCAAAGGTAATGAATTTAATTTTTTCATAAACTGAATATTATTTTGATTGCAAAAGATTTAATAGAAGTGGACATTCCAACCTTGTCGGAAGTGGATAATGGGTTAAAAGCCCTATCATTGATGGAGTCTGTACGCATTACAGATCTACCCATCATCCAAGGGATGAACTACATTGGAATGATCTCGGAAAATAGGGTATTGGAGTTAAACGACATTGAATCGTCGTTAGAGTCCTTAAGAATACAATACATTCGCCCCCATGTGCATCATGAAGAGCATCTATTCGAAATATTGGGTCTAATGTTTCGGTTTAAAATCAGTATTCTACCTGTGCTAGACGATCAACATCGTTACATCGGATCGGTGAGAAGAGATACGATGTTAGAACATTTTTGTGATCTTGCTACGGTTAAAGATCCTGGTGCACTCCTAGTCTTAGAAATGCCCATTACGAATTATTCTCTATCCGAGATTTCTCAGATTGTAGAAAGTAATAATGCGAAAATATTGTCACTATTTGTTACTAAGAGTGAATCCAATAAAACGATCTTGTGGGTAACAATCAAGTTAAATGTCATGGATGTATCCTCAATTGTTGCTACTTTTGAACGATATACATATAAGATTAAAGGTATCTACAATGATGATTCTAGGGTCAATGATCTATATCACGACCGCTTTGAGGAATTTATGAAATATCTTGACTTTTAAACATTTAACTATCCAGATGAGCAAAAAGCTTAAAGTTGCTGTTTTTGGAAAAACAGTAGAAGACGATTTTCTGAAAGAATTAGAAGGCATCTCTGCATTTTTAAGAGATGAAGAAATTGAAGTGGTAGGATATGGTCCTTTTTGTGAATATCTTAAGGATGAGATGGGACAAGACTTACAACCAGACAAATTATTTAGTTCTTCTGGAGAATTAGATGAAGATTGCGATTTTTTCTTCTCTATCGGTGGCGATGGTACTTTTCTAGATGGGGTATCTTTGGTCCGCAACTCTGGTATTCCTATGGTTGGTATTAATCATGGGCGACTAGGTTTCTTGGCAGATATTCCCAAGGAAGAGTTAAAAACAGCATTACTATCAATTATACAAGGGGACTACCGTATTGAGGAACGGTCTTTACTTCGCGTAAAAAGTAGCGATGGATGTTTTCGTACTTTTCCTTTTGGGTTAAATGATTTTACCGTTCACAAACAAGATAGTTCGCAAGTGATCCAGATTGAGACCTATGTGGATGAGGAGTTCCTGACCACCTTTTGGGCAGATGGTCTGATTGTATCTACAGCCACAGGATCGACGGCATATTCGCTAAGTGTTGGAGGGCCTATTTTGGCACCAAACACCGGCAGTTTGGTGATCACAGCTATTGCCCCACACCACCTAACTGTTAGACCCCTAGTTGTCAATGCCGATGCCGAAATTAGGCTAAAAGTAATGGGTCGTGGAGAACGCATTATGGCATCCATAGATGCACGATGTTTTCCATCAGAAATGGGGAGTGAATTTATCATTGATAAGGCTCCATTTGTTATCAAAGTGTTAAAGTTAAAGGATGGAAACTTTTATGATACGTTAAGAAATAAGCTTATGTGGGGTGCGGACAAAAGAAATTGATAAATCTGTTTTTACGTTTCATATTAATTCCCCATCTTAGAGTCGAAAATGTAGAGGATTGTTAATATTGGCACCAATTTAGACATTTACAATCATACGATAATTCTATTTCATCCGTTTGCCTTAATAAAAGAGACTAAAATAAATCGCATATTATATGATGAGAGTTCGTGGTTTAATACTTTTGTTAGGGGTGCTGTGGGGCAGTAGTTGTTTGGGACAGAATAAGTATACGATAGATGTAGGTGGTTTTATTTCAACCAATTATCTATTGGGTGAGGTAAACTCAAATTCTATTCTTTCATCTCAGCGACCAAAGTTAGGAGCAGCTGCAAGATACAATATGAAAGACCGTTATACACTTCAAGGTCATTTGGGAGTGGGTTTTTTATTTGATGAAGGGATTATTGATCCGAATATTGCAAAAATGGGATTAGATAATACCAGCACAGGAGCGTATGAGTATAATCGCTACTATTATGAGCTTGGAGTATCTTGGGATTTTAATTGGAAACCATTTGCAGTAGAGAATAGGTTCAATAGTTTTACATTTTTTACAGGAATTGGTTTAAATCTATTACATTTTCCTGAGAATGGACATGGGCCACAAGATATAGGTTATGTTTTTTCACCAGCTATTGATGGCGAAGAATCAGTTTTTACCGTTGGTGTTCCATTCAAAATGGGAGGAAAATGGAGATTGTCAAATTATCGTAGTATCAGTGTTTCGTTTCTTGCACAGAAACTTTTCAGTGATGCAGTAGATAATATTGATGATCCATATAAGATTCTAGCAGAAGAATATTCTACATCGTTTAAAGCTAACGATGCATTACATAATAACGATTGGATTTTTGAGTTGAAAGTTTCACTCTTTTTTCAAGTATACCACGGGTGCAGAGCATGCCCCGGATTTAATTAATTGTTGATGAGTTTAAAAAGTCAGTTAAACGAGAATAATATCCCTCGCCATGTTGCAATCATCATGGATGGTAATGGACGATGGGCACAAAAACAAGGGAACGACAGATCCTTTGGACATGAGCAAGGTGTAGAATCGGTACGAGAAACCCTAGAAGCCGGAGTAGAGTTGGGACTCGATTTTATTACTTTGTATGCATTTTCCACAGAGAATTGGAACCGTCCAAAAGAGGAAGTTCAGGCGTTGATGCAGTTGCTAGTACAAGCCATTGCGAATGAGACGCCTACTTTGTTAAAGCAAAACATAAGACTGACGACGATTGGTGATGTAGCAAGCTTACCAGAGGAGACAAAGGAGGAGTTACAGCAATGTATTGATGTAACTTCAAAGAACGATGGTTTGACTTTGGTTCTGGCATTAAGCTACAGTGGGAGATGGGAAATTGTGGATACCACAAAACAGATTGCACAACAAGTTAAAGAGGGAAAACTTCAATTAGAAGATATTGATGAGGCTCTTTTTGGTGCTTCACTAAACACAAGCAATATTCCAGATCCAGAACTGTTAATACGTACAAGTGGCGAATATCGTTTAAGTAATTTCTTGCTATGGCAGTTGGCCTACAGTGAATTCTATTTCTCTGAGGTGCTATGGCCTGATTTTTGTAAACAAGATTTAGTCGATGCCCTAAAAGACTATCAGTCACGAGAGAGACGTTTTGGTAAAATTAGCGAACAAATCAATAAATAACACATGCGAAAGAAGCTCTTAGTTTTTGTAATGGCCTTTTTGGGGTGCCTATCCTCGTTTGCACAGCTTGCAGATAGCACCAACTTTTCGATATATTATGATACACCTAAAGAATATGAGATTGGCGATTTGCAGATCTCTGGTATTAAGTATCTAGACACAGAAACCCTTTTACAACTTTCGGGACTTGAAGTCGGTGAGACTATCATAGTTCCAGGAGAGAAAATAACCAATGCAATTAAGAAGTATTGGAAACAGGGACTATTTTCTGATGTAAAAATCACTGCAATAAAGATTGTTCATGGAAAGATCTATTTGGATATTTTCCTACAAGAACGACCTCGTTTGTCTAAAGTGAATTTCGCTGGTGTATCTAAAGGAGAAAGAGAAGATATTGAAGAAAAAGTTCTTCTATTAAAAGGTAGTCAGGTAACTGACAACAGTGTAAATACCGCAAAGCGTATTATTCAATCGATGATGCGTGAGAAGGGTTTCCTAAACACTGAAGTTACGATTGTACAACGCGATGATCCAGATATGAAAAACTACCTGATCCTAGATATCAATGTGGATAAAAAGGAGAAGGTAAAGATTCAGAATATCTATATCGAAGGCAACGAAGCTCTAACCGATGGAGTATTGGAGAGAGCAATGAAAAAGACAAAAGCAAAGAAGCTAGTAAACTTCTTCCACTCGAAAAAATTCTTAGAAGACAAATACAAAGAGGACAAGATTAACTTGATCAACAAGTATAATGAAAAAGGTTATCGTGATGCGGTAATCGTTTCTGATACGGTGGTTCCAAACTTAAACCACTCGAATCGTGTGGATATCAAGATCAAATTAGACGAAGGGCAGAAATATTTCTTCAGAAATATTCGATGGATTGGTAACACGGTTTATACATCAGAACAACTTTCAAATGTCCTAGGGATTAAACCAGGAGATATCTTTGACCAAAAGCTATTAGAAGATCGCCTACGTGTTGAAGACGATGCTGTAGCGAATCAATACATGAACAATGGTTATCTATTCTTTAACGTAACGCCAGTAGAGGTGAATGTGGAGAATGACTCTATCGACTTTGAGATGCGAATCTTCGAGGGGCGTCAAGCAACCATTAGTAAAGTAATTATTAAAGGTAACGACAAAACCAATGAGCACGTAGCACGAAGAGAGATTCGTACTCGTCCTGGGATGTTGTTTAGCCGTGAAGATATCATCCGTTCGGTTCGTGAGCTAGCACAATTACAACACTTTAACCCTGAAAAAATTGTTCCTACTCCGGTACCACATCCTGAAGAAGGAACAGTGGATATTGAATATTCATTAGAAGAGCAGTCTAACAGTAAGGTAGAACTTTCTGGAGGTTGGGGAGCTGGTATGTTTGTTGGATCATTAGGTTTGACATTTAATAACTTCTCTCTAAGAAGACTATTCAGTAATGATGGTTGGGGCGGATCAATCCTACCTTCTGGTGATGGTCAGACATTGAGCATTAGAGCACAAACCAATGGTTCATACTACCAAAACTACAACTTCTCTTTCATGGAGCCATGGCTGGGTGGTAAGAAACCAAACTCGTTCTCATTCAACATCTACTACTCTAAGCAGACTAGTGGGGATTCGAACTATAACTATTATGGTGGTGGTTATAATCCTTATGGAGGTAATTACGGAAACAACTATTACGGAGGTAATCCATATGACTTTGAAGCAACATCTAAGATGCAAGTATTTGGAGTTTCTATTGGATTGGGACACCGTTTGAAGTGGCCAGATGACTGGTTTACACTTTACCATGAGATCTCTTATCAACGTTATGCATTGGATAACTGGGGCGGATTTCTAATGAGTGATGGTGTTTCGAATAATCTTGCATTCAAAACATTGTTAAGAAGGAACTCTGTTGATAATCCACTATATCCACGTTCTGGTTCGGATTTTAAGATGATGTTAGAATTCACTCTTCCATATTCTCTATTCTCAAATAAAGATTGGAGTGACAAAGACATCAAAGACAGTGAACGTTACAAGTGGATTGAGTATTATAAGACAGAATTCTCGGGAGATATTTACACTCCTCTATCAAAGAATCGCAAATTGGTGCTTCGTACCAAATTCGAATATGGATTCTTAGGATATTATGATGAGAATCTAAGATCACCATTTGAGACATACCAAGTCGGTGGTGATGGAATGTCAGGATATAGCTACTATGGATCGAGTGTGATTGGATTGAGAGGTTATACCAACAACTCGATTACTCCATTTACCGGTAATACCAATGGACGTGCAGCATACATCTACAACAAGTATATGATGGAAGTACGTTATCCATTAACGCTTTCACAAAGTGCAAACATCTACTGTTTAGCCTTTGCAGAGGCGGGTAATGCATGGTATGACTCTAAAACATACGATCCATTTAACCTTAAGCGTTCCGCAGGTGCAGGTATTCGCATCTTCCTTCCAATGATCGGTCAGATTGGATTTGACTGGGGGTATGGATTCGATTCACCAAACACTGGACGTGCGTCGGATGGAGGAAGCCAATTCCACTTTATCTTTGGACAATCGTTCTAAAACATATTAAACAAAAAAGGCTTGGTTTTCCAAGCCTTTTTTGTTTATACATCATACTATTTTATAAATATTGTCGTTAGCAGTATGTAATACCAAGTATGACATTTAAATGGTTACCATGAAGAAGATAATTCTATCGCTTTTATTGTTTGTTGCTACTACATTGGGATTGTCAGCACAAAAAGTGGCATATGTAGATAGTCACTATATCTTAGATAATATTCCTGCTTTCCACTCTGCAAAAGAGCAGTTAAACAAAGCATCAAAGGGATACCAAGAAGAACTAGACAAGATTCATAAAGAGATTGAGAAGATGAGAGCAGATCTAAAAACGGAATCTATCTTACTTACTCCAGATATGATCAAAAGGCGCAAGGATGTGATCATCACGAAGCAGAAAAGTTATGAGTCTCTTCAAAAAAAGTATTTCGGGAAAGAAGGTTCTATATTTAAGAAGCGAAAATCATTGATAAAACCGATTCAAGATGATATCTTTAATGCATTGCAACGTATCGCTGAAGAAGGGAGTTATGCAATCATTATGGATAAAGCCTTGCAAGGAAACATCATTTTTTCGGATCCTAAGTATGATTTAAGTGATGTGATCCTTGAAAGACTTGGATATAAGAATTAATAAACTATATTTGTTGAAAACATCGCAAATAAGATAACTATGAAAAACGCATTGAGAACGCTAGTTCTATTTTTTGTTCTTTTCGCTGGATCTGTTTCAGCGCAAACTAAAATTGGTCATATTAATTTCCAACAGTTGTTAAGTGTGATGCCGGAAAGAGCAGCTGCTACAAAACAAATGGAAACGCATGGCAGGAGTCTTGAGGAGCAATTGACAGCATTGCAAACAGACTTCCAAGCAAAGGTAGCTGAATACCAAAAAGGAAGTGCAACTATGACAGATATTGTACGCTCTACTAAAGAGGGAGAATTGAGAGATATGCAACAACGTATCCAAAACTTCCAGCAATTAGCACAACAAGAAGTACAGAAGAAGCAGAAAGAGTTGTTCCAACCTATTTTAGAAAAAGCTCAAGAAGCTGTTAAGAATGTAGCTAAAGATCAAGGTATGACTTACGTATTAGATACTAGCTCAGGAGTAGTGTTATATCAATCAAACGAAAGTATTGATATTCTTCCTCTTGTAAAAGTGAAATTAGGTATTAAATAAGCACATACAGAATAGATTAAAATAAAGGTATCCATGAACGATGGGTACCTTTATTTGTTTATAAAAGAAAATGATATGGGTCCAATAGGAGTTTTTGATTCAGGTTATGGAGGATTGACCGTCTTAAGGTCGATAGTAGATGTATTGCCTAACTATGATTATTTATACCTTGGAGATAATGCTAGGAACCCATATGGTTCTCGTTCGTTTGAAGTGATATATCAGTATACCAAAGAAGCAGTAGACTATCTCTTTGAACAAGGATGTGAACTAATTATCTTGGCTTGTAATACTGCTAGTGCTAAAGCATTACGATCGATACAACAGAATGATCTACATCGATGGGGAGCACATAAGCGTGTTCTTGGAGTAATTCGCCCAAGTGTTGAATATATTATTGAGAACAGCCAAACTGGTGTTATTGGCGTATTAGGAACGGAAGGAACAGTCAAATCGCAATCCTATCCCTTAGAGATAGCCAAGTTCTCATTAAAAAGGAATATGGAGGTATTTCAACATGCATGCCCCATGTGGGTACCTCTAATTGAAGATCAAAGCATTGATACCACTGGAGCTGCTTTTTTTATCAAAAGAGATGTAGAGGCTTTATTAGAACAATCGGCAAATATCGACACGATATTATTGGGATGCACTCACTATCCACTTATTAAGCCTATTATAAAGCAGTTTGCTCCAGATCATATCAATATACTATCGCAAGGAGATCTTGTCGCAGAGAGCCTAAAAATGTATCTAAAACGACATTCTTCTATAGATATAGAGTGCACAAAGAAAAGTCATATTAAGTTTCTTACCACAGAATCAACAAACCTATTTGATGAAAGAGCAACCCAATTCTTCGGAGAACCGGTAAGCTCTCATCAGATTGTTTTGGATTAATCACAATATCTTTTTATGATATTATAAGCTTGGATCATTCCAAGCTCCCCTGCTTTACTTAAATCTAAAGCACCGCCTTCTATATCTTTTAAGAATATTTTGGTCAACCCCCTATTAAAGTATGCCTCTGCAAAAGCTGGATACACTTTAATTGCTTGATCATATTTCGTTATGGCTTTTTGATAGTCTTCCAATTTAATATAGGTATTGGCCAAATTAAACCATGCGAAATGAAACTTAGGGTTCATATCAAGTACTTTCTCATAACCATCAATGGCATGATGATAGTTGCTATAATTGCTTTCATCTTCTTCAATAGGATTAATCAATATATTCTTCTGGGTTTTAAAAATAGAGCGTAAATAGTCAGCCATATCCACTTGGTTGTTAGCCGCACCAAAATAGACAAGAATATCATGTGGTGCATACTCTTTTGCTTTACCAAAATCTAGTTGCGCTGACTCGAATTCGAAAGATAAATTCTTTAGAATGGCACGATCTAGGTAGAATAATTCTGGATTTTGATTTGTTGCCACCAACGCATCAAAGAGAGCAATATGCTCTTTATATTTTTGCATCTCATCATACCTTAACACCGATGTTTGAACATGGTTGGTTAAAGCCAAGAATGGATTTTGCTGATTCTTTTCGTTCAGCTCATCTACCTCCACACTAAAATATTGCATCATTGAGTAATCCAAATGATTCTTCTCAAAGTAGGTAAAATCAAAGTTCGGACTCAACTCAATTATCACATTGATATTCTGAACCAAACCTTCTGTGGGCTGTTTTGTTGTTAATGTAACCTTCCCATTATCGCCGACAATAAGAGGAGGTTGAGAGCCTATTCTATCTGCTTGCCTACGAAGCTTCCCTTTCTCTAGTTTTTGTGCAACATTCATGTTCTTAGGATCTATTTCCTCTTCTTTTAATGCGTCTGATTTTTGTTCCTCTTCTGCATTTGTCGATGTGGTAGTTCCTACATTTGAAGCGCTATTTTTATTTAACTTCTGCTGATTCTTCTTCTTGGCTTTTTGACTAATAGCATAATACCAAGGGTTGGCTCTTCGCTTCTCCTCTTCCTTGAGCTGATGTTGAAGTTTGGCAATACGAGGATCAAGAGCTGATGCAATCTGTATGTCTCTCTCGGCATCATATTCATTACGTTGCTGCTTAATGATACCTCTATTAAGATATGCCGATGCTAAGTTTGGATCTAGTTGTATCGCCATATTGTAATCCATAATTGCCCCATTGAATTCACCCAGTTGCTGTTTTGCCAGTCCTCTAACAAAGAAAGCATTAGCAGAACGAGGCTTAAGTCTAATTGCTTCGTTGAGATCTTTGATCGCTCCAGCAAAATCATCCTTCTCTAACTTGATACGTCCACGAATTAAATAGGCATGATCATAATGAGGACGTATTTTAATCGCAGAAGTACAATCTTCAATAGCAAGATCTAAACTATCGACAATCTGATAAGCAATACTACGATTCAAATAGGTATTAATGGCTCTATTATTTAATTTTAGGGCATGAGTATAGTCTTTGATCGCATCTTTGTAGTTTTTCAAAGCCATATGGGTAATCCCCTTGTTATTAAAGATGGAGTAGTTATTAACATCTAACTCCATGGCCTTATTATAGTCGTCCAAAGCTATCTCATAATTCTTCAGAGAGTGATTTACCATTCCTCGCTGCATATAAGCTAGCGGGTAAAATGGTTTAATCTCAATCGCCTTATCTAGATCTTGTTTTGCACCATAATAATCCTCTAAATACTGCTTTGCGATGGCCCTGAAGAAAAATGCTTCGTAATTATTAGGTTCTAAACGAATCACAATATTAAAATCCTTAATAGACCCAACATAATTCTGGAAGTGTAACTTACTCCTTCCATGATAGAAATATTGTTGGGTATTAAATTGAGCAAAGCTATTGCTAGATACAAGCAATATGATAAGTAATGCAACGAATGCAATACTCTTTCTATAGATAAGGAAAATATGTGATTTCAAATTGGATCGATTTATTTAAATATACTAATTGTTTTACAAGATAATATACTTTCAAAAATTATACCATCCTAGTTCGAGCTTTTTACTATTCTTTTGATTTTAATACCCTTTTCTATAAAATATGAAGTATTTGATTGTGGAATAACATCATTGTTTTTAATCAACATAATTTTTTATCTATATTTGAGATTCTAAAGTGTTGATGTATTGTAATATCATTTCATACCATTGAAATTGTTTCTAGTTAATGTAATGACAAGATGAGAAAAATATTGTTAGTGATCGTTGCGCTTGTGTCTTCTGTTAACATAAGTGTTGCTTCGACAAAAGGTAAAGCGTTTAGTCAATCCAATGATGAACTGTTTCAAGAGACAGTTTTTTTAAGACAAAGGCGATATTCAAAACCAAAAAAGAGAAAGATTAGATCTGAATTTAATAAAAGAGCGATTTGGGATAACCGAATTAACTTTGCTTATGGAATGAATTGGAATATCTTTTCTGGAATAAAAACGGAGTCTAGAAATACTGGGTACACTTTCGATGCCAGTTTTCACCATTTTGCATGGGAGTCATTGGCACTAGGAATGGAAGTAAGCCTCAACAAGTGTCTTTTCGACAATGGTGATTTTAACTACGAAGATAAAGCAACTTTCCACCTAATAGATCAAGATTTAAAGCACCAGACGAGTGTTTTCTTTGTAGGACCTTCAGTTATGACACGCACCGCTGTCGTTTCTAACAACTTAGTTTTATATGCATCCATCAGTGCCGGTTATGCCTTTTGTAATATGATTGACCGTAATAATACGCCTAATAAATATGACTTAAGCTTTGGAGGGTTTGGTATGTTATGGAGAGGAGGAATGGATATCTCGATTGCAGAAAATATCTACTTTAATATTGAAGGGAACTTCTTTAGAACAAGTAGCAAATCGTTTAATAGTATGCTTAACGATGCCAATCATGAGTTTATCCTTAAAGATGGTCTTGGTCTAAAATATAATAACTATGGAGTTAACCTAGGATTGGTGTTTAGCTTTTAGCTCCCTAATAGTCATTATGGAGCATAAAGACTTTCGTTCGATAGTCTAAATTCTATCGAACGAAAGAGTATTTGAATTAACCTATTGTTAGATCACCAAAGAATTCAGGACGATGGTAATCCGGCTGCTCAGTACCAATTGGATTCCATGTCACAAAATGCATCTTAGGTGTTTTATCTCCACACTTAAAGAAATTCCCTTTATATTGCTCCTTATCTAATTTAAAACCTGGATGCTTAACGAATGCATCAAAAGGCAATCTTGCAGTCAAAGTGTAGGCTGTTACCTTTTCAGTTTCTTCTACTGGTGAGTTTCCTAGTGAACTGAAGATCTTGATACCATTCAATTTCGCAGCATCAATACGTTCGCGATCTCTTCCTGGTCCATATCCAAATAAGAAAGTACCGATAGCATTCATTTCAAGGTTGTAGTATCCGTTATCATCTGGTGCGAAAAAGAATTCACAACAGCTATCTTCATACACCTCTCCATTGATTTCAGTAGTAATGGCTTTTACTTCTTCATTTTGTACTTGAAAATGGATATAGAAAGCATCATCATCATGACCAATTTGGAAAGCAACCTCAGGCTTAACAGGATAATCACTCCAATTTACTACATCTACTTTATTTAATTCTAGTTTTTCTAGTTGCGCAGCAGCCTCAGTCATACTTTTAGGCGTACTTATCTTTGCAATGTTAAGATTTTTCGACGTCATGTGCTTTGATGTTATATTTTGATTTATGAGCTGGTTAATATAATCATTTTATATGATCCTAAAGCGTTACTTAGATGAAATTTCATCTATATATTCTTTAAGTTCCTGAACCGTTTTTTTACTATTCCCAATAAATATCACATCATCTCCAATAAATACTGGACGTTTGAGAAAAGTATAATCACTTAAAATAAATTGCTTTATTTGGTCCTCTGTAAGATCTTTGTTCTTCAGATCTAATGCTCTATATTTTTGTGCTCTTTTATTAAAAAGGAGCTCGTAGCTTCCAGCTAGTTGATACATTTCATCTAACTCGGCTTCAGTGTAGAAAGTTGTTTTAATATCTTGCGTTTTGATCGTATCAGGAAGTTCTACCTCCTTTATTATACGCCTACAAGTAGAGCATGTGGACAAGTAGTAAAATTTCATTGCATTTATTTTTTCTGTTTAACTTTTCAATTTATCTCTTTCTTATAGCATACTTTAAGGAAGGTTAAAAGGAATTATTCCATTAAAATATCCTTCAAACCTTGGAGGTCTAAGATACTGACTTTTTTACGCTCCCATGAAATGATATCATTTGATGTAAGCTCTCCTATCGTTCTCGCAAGAGAGGGGCGAGTAACACCAAATAATTCAGCTAGCGCCGATTGTGATTCTTTTAACTCGATCTCTTCTTCTCCTCTCTTCAACAAAAAGAACGCCAATTTCTGCCTAATTGTTTTGAAAGATAGGAAGGTGATCTTTTCAGTCAGAAATTGTGCTTTATTGGAGATAATATTTAGATAATTAATCAGCAGCTGAGACTGACTTGTTAAGAGCTGGGTAAACGATCTTTTATCAATTCGAAGGATTTTACCATCTGTTTTAGCGAGTAGATTCACAGGAAACTGATTTCTCTTACCATATACAAATGCTGCAGCGATCAACATGGGGCCATTCAACTGCTCTATTTTTAGTTTATTCCCAGCTAAGTCAAGCATTGCACCTTCTAAAGATCCCTCAATCAAGATAATCATCTCTTCGATAGGGTCCCCTGCATGGGCAATAAGACTGTCTTTTGTAAATCTAGTCACCCGATATCTTGCTCTACTTAATAGTTCAGAGATTTCAGACTCAGGGATATTTCTAAATAACATTGTTTTTTGCAGCACTTGTTCCATCATAACATTTGTGTCGTTTTACATATCATTACCATAGGGTATTATACTAAAAACTCTTGGTGAATATAATAGAAAAAACAATTTAATATACAAAAAGATCTTTTTTTCTAAAAAACCCTGACACTGTAACAACTGTTACAATTTAGGTTTAACTCCTAGCCTATATTTGCCATTGTAAGTTAATCGAAAGAGTTATACCAAGTGTGTTTGGTAGTATGGAATTTCTTTAAGATCTAAATTATAAGTGTCATGAAAAACAATATGAGAGAGATAATCAAAATTGACGAATCATTGTGCAATGGATGTGGATTGTGTATCCCGAATTGTCATGAGGGTGCTTTAAGAATCATTGATAATAAGGCTCGCCTTATTAGTGATTTGATGTGTGATGGTCTTGGTGCATGTATAGGACACTGTCCCAAAGGTGCTATTGAGATTGAAACAAGAGAAGCTGCACCATACGATGAAATTCTTGTAATCAAAGATATGGTAAAGAAGGGTAAAAATACAGTAATCGCACATCTGTGTCACCTAAAAGATTACAATGAAATGGAATTTGTTAAACAAGGTGTTCAATGGATGTCTCAGAATCAAGACACTTTTGACTTTGATCTTCAAGAAATAAAAAAGACGGTACACCATCACCAAGCTGGAACAAAGAAACCCAAAAAAGTAGAAGCAAAAACAGCAACGATTAAATCGTCACTAATTATGGAACCATCACGATCAGTCGGTCATGGTTCAGGCGGATCAGGATGCCCTGGATCACAAAATATTTCTTTTGATGCACCTGCAGAAATGGCACAAAGCAAGAGTACTTCAACGCCAAGTGCATTACGACAATGGCCTGTACAAATGCATCTCCTAAACCCTAATGCCCCATTCATAAAAAATGCAGATCTTTTAATCGCAGCAGATTGTGTCGCATTCTCTGTTGGAAACTTCCATTCTAACTTCTTACCAGGTAAAGCCCTAGCCATTGCATGTCCAAAATTAGATTCACAACAACAAGCTTACATTGATAAGTTAATTATGATGATCGATGAATCTCGCATTAACACGATTACTGTGATGATTATGGAAGTACCTTGTTGTGGAGGGTTACTTAGATTGGTCCAAGAAGCTTGTTTAGAAGCTTCTCGTAAAGTTCCCGTAAAAGTTATTTCAGTAAGTGTTCAAGGAGAGATCCTTGACGAATCATGGGTATAATTCAATAGATAGAAGTAGTATATTAAAGTGTTAGTGCCCCATTTACGTATGCAAATACAAAGGGAAATACTTATGCACAACGAAATATTTCAAAATATATTTAATCCTTTCGGATTCATCCGAAAACCCTAAAAAGATTAAGATTATGAGTATGTTCTGTTTTCAATGTCAAGAAGCCGCAAAAGGTACAGGTTGTACCATTAAAGGAGTTTGTGGTAAGAATGAAGAAGTGGCAAACCTACAAGACTTATTGATGTATGTGGCAAAAGGAATCGCAACATATGCACACCATGGTCGTGCGCTAGGTATGGAAGATGACATTGCCAATAAATATATTATTGATGCCTTATTTACCACTATTACAAATGCAAACTTTGACCCAATTAAAATCACCAAAGTGATTACTGAAGGTTTAGCAATTCGTAATCGTTTGAAAGAAGAGTTTATTGCAAAAGGTGGAGAAGCAAATATCTCTTCTTTCGGGGCTACAACATGGAACCCAGACAATACTACAGGATATGTTGCGAAGGGATCTGTAGTCGGAATTCTATCTATTGAGAACGAGGATGTACGTTCATTAAAAGAGTTGATCGCTTACGGACTAAAAGGAGCAGCAGCATATGCAGAACATGCTTGGAATCTGGGATATGAAAACAAGGAATTACATGTATTTATTCAGAAAGCACTGTTCGAAATTACCCGTGAAGATATCTCCGCAGATGAGCTGGTTGCTCTGACTCTAGAAACAGGGAAGTATGGAGTTGATGTAATGGCACTGCTTGACGAGGCCAACACGTCTTCTTATGGTAATCCAGAAATTACGGAAGTGAATATCGGAGTTAGTGATAAGCCGGGCATTTTGATCTCTGGTCATGACCTTAAAGACATGGAGGAGTTATTGAAACAGACGGAAGGAACTGGAGTGGATGTATATACTCACAGTGAGATGCTTCCAGCAAACTACTATCCGGCTTTTAAGAAGTATAGTCACTTTGTTGGAAACTATGGAAATGCTTGGTGGAAACAAGATAAAGAATTTGCAAGTTTCAACGGGCCAATCTTAATGACAACAAACTGTATTACCCCACCAAAATCATCATATATTGATCGAGTGTATACTACAGGTGCTGCTGGTTTTATTGGGGTAAAACACATTCCCAATAGAGCAAAAGATGGAGCAAAAGATTTCTCCCAAATCATCGAACATGCGAAACAATGTGCTGCACCAATAGAGATCGAAAAAGGTAAAATTGTAGGGGGATTCGCACACAATCAAGTGATTCAATTGGCAGATAAAGTGGTAGATGCTGTAAAAACAGGTGCTATCCGTAAATTCTTTGTTATGGCTGGTTGTGACGGTCGAATGAAGAGCCGTGATTACTACACTGAATTCGCAGAGAAACTACCACAAGATACAGTTATTCTTACAGCAGGATGTGCAAAATATCGCTACAACAAACTGGAACTAGGTGATATCGGAGGAATTCCTCGCGTACTTGATGCTGGACAGTGCAATGACTCATACTCTTTGGCAGTTATCGCTCTAAAGCTTAAAGAGGTATTTGAACTAAACGATATCAACGAACTTCCTATCGCCTATAATATTGCGTGGTATGAGCAAAAAGCTGTGATCGTTCTATTGGCACTTCTTCATCTTGGAGTTAAGAATATTCACTTAGGACCTACATTACCAGCATTCCTTTCTCCTAATGTGGCAAAAGTTCTAGTAGACACATTTGGTATCGGAGGTATTGGAACAGTAGACGAAGACCTGAAGATGTTTATGAACTAATTCATCACATGTAAACAATACAAATTATATACTAGCCATCTCTTCACCGTTTGAAGAGATGGCTTTTTATATTTCTGAAGAACCTAATTAAGTCAGGATCCATCTCTAAAATAAATAAGAGGTAACAAGCCGAGACTTGTTACCTCTGAGAGATAGATTATTGCATTAGGGGAAAAACTATAATACCATAATCTTAGTATAAGTCACGTTGTCGCCAGTATTGACTCTTATGACGTGAATTCCTCTTGTCAAACCTGACATGTCAATCTTCTGACCTTCATAATTAGAGATGGTTTTCTCTAATTGTCCTAGAAGATCGAATATCTCAACCGATGTGTTAGAGGTTACTCCGACACCTCTAATCTCGATGAAGTCAGTTGTTGGATTAGGATAAACACTAATTAATGAGACTGACGATGTTTTGGCATAAGTAGACAGATCTTCTGTTCCATAAACTTCAAACTCAAACAAACGGATTGTCCCATTACCATCATCACCACCAGTAGTATATTTCACATATCTTGCATTCACTGCATTAATAGTGATGCTTTTTACTGTTGAAGCATCCTGATCATTCTCAGCAACGGTAGTCCATGTCTGGTTATCTTCACTTACTTCAATTGTATATCCTTGAGAATTCCATCCTGAATCCTCACGGCTACCACTATCATGCATCTTGAACTCATATACACTATATACTTTTCCAAGATCAACCACGACATAGTGTGGTCCATCACCTGTTTCACACCACTTATGTGACACATCACTTGGAGATACCTCTCCATCAAATAAGTAAGAAGGAAGTTCGTTAGCTGTCGATCCAGAATAATCAATTGCCTTCTTATTCAATGCCACATTCGCTGCATCTTTTGGAGTAATAGACAATGGGATCTCCTCAATATACTTTTTCCCATTCACGGTCAACTCAACTTCAATAGAAGTAGAACCGATTAGATGCTTAGTTAGTAATGTAACATTAACAAAATGCTGCTCTTTGTCGACTTCGATGTTTGTTACCTTTGCAAAGAGATTATTTAGAACCTTAACATGAACATCATCAGCATTAAAATCTACTTTGTTGATGAATGGGATCTTGATTACTTTTGTCTCATCAAAATGTAAAGATTGTTTCTTTACTTTTTTGAATGAAAACTCATTTGGTTCTCCTAGCGCTATCATCTCTGTTATTTTCACATCATTCCATCCATTAACAGAAGACCAAATACGAATATAACGGAATGAAACAGCCTCTTCAAGAATTAAAAGTGACCCTCCAGTATAATGATCGCTGGATGTGATAACATCATAATTCTCACCATCTGCAGAACCAAGCACTTTAATTCTAAGATCCTCTCCATCTTGTGCACTATTGTACTTAAAACAAGAAAGTTTATGAGAATCACCAAGATCGGCTTCTAAAACAACGCCATAGTTTCTAGTAGTTATCCCTGTTTCAGAGTTATTATCTACCAACGTTTCTGCTCCATCAATTTTTTCACCTAAAGCATTCCAATAGTAATTTGTTTTATATGCTTGAAGCTTTTTGCCTACAAGAACATTGGTCCAGTCTGCAGATTCTACAGTGACCTTGAAGGAGATGTCTTTTAATAATTCTCCATTTGTAAATGTAATTTGGATATTCTCCGTTCCGAAGAATCCGGACTTTGATTTAATATCGAACTGGAAAATGTTATTTTTCTCATCAATAGCTTCGTTAGAGATAATAATTTTACCATTCCCTGTCTTTACATCAAACCCGAAGTTATCCGCCTTTGCAAGTGTACCAAGGTCATATGCAACTTTTACAGTCTTGGTAACCTCATTGGTTATTTTCATGTCATCAACTCCTGCCAATTTCATTCCCATAGAAACTCCATATACTTGAAATTCCCAAACACGAATCGTAATACCTTCGTTTTTATCATATGGGGTGAACCTCACATATCTACCAACAGTACCAGCAATAGCATCTACTTTAGTATTCTCAGCCTTACGACCTTGCTCATTTACAACTGTTTTCCAATTCTTCTTATCATTACTAATTTCAATCTTCCAACAATCAAAGTTGCCATTGGCATCTTCTTTATGCCCAGTATCAAATGTTTTGAAACCATAGATATCGAAAGGCTCTTCTAGATCTACAATCACCCAATGTGATCTTGAACCACCAGCACACCACTTCTCTCCAACAGAACCTGGTACATTCACACCATCAATTAAGTAACGTGGATGCTCACTACCCATGTTGCTACTGAAACTATCAATGCTCTTTCCTACACTAACCACCTCTAACAAACTAGAATCAACAACTTTCACAGCATTCTCTACTGTTTCTGTAGTAGTTCCTAAATGATTTGTTGCAGCCACAGTAATATTATAGTTACCAGTCTTAGGAAAACGACACGCAAATTGGTTTTCTTTGTAAGAACCATTCACTTTCTCAGCTCCTTGTGGAAGAGTCCATTTGTAAGAATCTGGATATTGGGTTGCTTTTGCGGTAAAAACAACTGTTTCGCCAGCTACAATATATGATTTATCAGAAACGATGTTAACTACTGGAGCCGTTGGTTTAATCCACTCAGCAACCTTAGTCACACTACCATGCTCATTTCCTAAAAGATCTACACTTTTAATAATAATATTCACAGAAAGCTCCTCTGCTGAAGTTCTTGTGATATTCTCAATATAGATTGCTTCATCCATTGTTTGACCTACTAGCTCTGTAGAACCATTCTGCTCAAGATAGATATTGTAATGGCTAATCACACCATCTGCACCATCCCAAACAACACGAGCATCTCCAGAATTCTCACCCAAAACCTTTTTCACCTCACCAAGGTCATCAATAATTTGGATATTCGAAACAACTCCGCAATTTGGAACCGCATCACCCAAATAAAGCTCTCCTAACTGAAGGTCCAAGTTCGAGATATTAGACGATGACTCAAACTTGAAAGAGATCATTGAGATAGTCTTTCCTTTGTATGCAGAAAGAGGAATATCAATTGTTACCCAGTCCCCAGTTGCAAAATTCTTCAATGGGATATAAGTAAATGCATTTTCATCATCACTAAAAGCAAGACCTAAAGAACAATTATACCCTTTAGTAGCTCCTTTAACAACAAGTTTAGCATGCTCAGTTCCATTGACTTCAAGTTTTGTCTTATAAAGTCTTACGTTATTAGAGACATTTCCTTGCAATTGACCACCAAAAATTAAACATGCTCCACTGTTATATGAATCATCCCAATTGAACTTTGGCTTCACAGTCTTTTTTGAACCTTCAACCCACCATCTCCATGTCGGTAGTAGTGATTGAATTCCTCGGTGATACCAATCGCCCTCACCTTTTGCTTCTCCTTTAACGTAACGTTTCTTACCCATACCGGTATTAAAGCTAGTTGCGAAAGGAAACTCATTGATTACACTACGTGCAGCAACACCAACAGCAATACCTGGCCAGCTTGAATCATCATATGCCTTCGATGAAGTCACATCATGTTCAGTGTTTACCCAAAATCTTCCAGCAGTCTTATAAAACTCCTCCATCTGCTGATATGGATTCAAATCGTTTCTTTTTGTATGATCTTTCCAAGTCTTCTCTTCTGGACAAAATAGGTTTGGTGATCCATAATTACGATCTTTTCCAAACAAAGAAGCAAACTCACCTTTATGGTAAAATCCACCACCACCGATTTCTAAACCGAAGTAGTTTACTTCGAATGGATTTTTACCCCATCCTTTTACAGTAGCATTTGATCTTTCAATGTTACCTCTATTAGCAGAACCATAATTCATAAAAACAGATGAAAAACCATCTTTAGGTTGCAATAAAGTCGCAGAAGGAGAATGTCCTAAAGTATACCACTGCAAACCCATATGATCATGGGCTTTATATTTATTATATGTTTTGGCAAAGCCAGCCCATTCACTTTGAGAACTACCACCAGTCTCTTCATTAATAAACCAACCGTCGAAACCAAAATAGTTTGATATCTCCGCTAACTTCTTTGCATAGATAAACTCACCATTCTCTTGTCTCAACATTTCACGTACCCATCTTCTTTCTCCACCAAAAGCTCCAGGAGGAAAGAATACGTTTCCATAAACCTGAACCCCATTCTTATGAGCGGCATCTACGACTGGAGCAGAAGGAGGAATAACAATTCCTTCACTAGCTGAACCACCCCACCACACAAGGATGTCTACATATTGCCAAAAGTTAAATGTATAACCTGTAAACTTATTTGCCCCTTGAGCAGGGGTCTTACTACAAGCTGGATTCATCGTCAAACAAGCAGTTACCTGAGAGTCGTAATAGTTATATGGACCCGCTTTGGTTGTTTTATCTTGAAAACGAGATTTCAGTGCAACAACACTTCGATTAAACTTTGCTAAAGGATCATTCTCTGGAGTCCAATTGGTGATATCTTCAGGATGCCAACATCCTCCCATTGGCTGTTGAGCTGCTACATTTAAGAATGTAAAGCATGCCAACAGCAAGGGTAAAATTAAAATTCTCTTCATAAATTCTTAGTTTTATCTTTGGTTAGAAGATGTAAAGGAGCATCTTCATGAAATGGTTTAAATGAAAGGCCTATCATTGAAATCACATTAATAAGAGTTAAAAAAAGAATATAGGTACTCAACTAGACGAAATAAAATTTGTTTTAATCCACTATTATTCTTCAACTTACAGCTTATGTTAACTATACAAGGTAATATTTAGGCTTATACTTCCGCAGCAACTATAAACTTACACTACTCGATATCGATTAAACGACATAATATGTAGAGTAGTCATCAGTAGAGGTTATTGTGTCTTCACTATAGAGACCTTATTTTAATAAATCGATGAAATATCTTAACCGATCCCAATGTATGGTCATTAATTCACTCCAGCTCCTACTTTAACCGTGGTTTCACCCTGACCAGAAGTTGTTCTATGTGGGACTATGACAAGATAACACTGTTTAAAAGATATATAGCAACAATTAAAAGCTGGACCACATAATACAAAAACAAAAAAAGAGGCAACCAGCTATTGCTAGTCACCTCCATTCATTAGGTTTGAATAATTAATAGGAAAAGATTACAATACCATAATCTTAGTATAAGTTATGCTATCACCGGTCTTAATTCTTACAATATGTACACCTTTAGTTAAGCCTGTCATATCAATTTTTTGACCAGAGTAGTTCGGAATACTTCTTTCTAACTGCCCCAAAAGATCGAATAATTCAACAGTTGTTTCAGTAGTAATTCCAACTCCTTTCACTTCAATAAAGTCAGTTGTTGGATTTGGATAAACACTGATCAAAGCAGCAGATGATGTAATCACAGGCGTGCTCAAATCTTTAGTTCCGTAGATCTCAAATTCGAACAAACGAATGGTTCCATTGCCATTATCTCCACCCGTTGTATATTTCACATAACGGGCTTTTACACCATTAGTAAAAATATCTTTTGTTGTAGAATCATCAGTAGCACTCTCAGCAATCGTCGTCCAAGTTTTATTGTCTTCGCTTACTTCAATAGTGTATCCCACGGAGTTCCAATTAGCATCTTCTTTATTTCCACTATCAAACATCTTAAACTCATAGACACTATATACTTTTTCTAGATCTACTACAACATAATGAGGACCATCACCTGTTTCGCACCACTTGCTTGATGCACTTTCAGGAGATGTTTCACCATCAAATAAGAATGATGGCAATTCATTGGGAGTAGAACCTGAGTGGTCAACAACTTGTTTATTCAATGCAACATTTATAGCATCTTTAGGGGTAACTACAAGATCAATATTCTCAACATAACTACGACCATTATGATTAATTTCTAACTCAACATTTGTAGCACCAATAAGGTGATTTGATTGTAAAGTTACATTGATTATATGCTTTGCCTTATCAACAGTTACGTTAGTTACTCTTGCAAAACTAGTGTTTGACACCTTTGCACTAACTTCATCCGAATTAAAGTCTACTTTATTAGTGAATGGTATCTGAATAGATCTTGTTTGATCGAAATGTAGTGTTTGTTTCTTCACTTTTGAAAACGAGAAATCTTTAACCTCGCCTAGGGCCACCATCTCATTGATTGTAACACTTGCCCAACCTGACACTGAAGACCAAATACGAATAAAACGATAGGATACAGCCTTTTCGAGGATGAAAAGAGAACCACCCTTATAATTTTCGTTTAAAACAACTAGATCATAGTTCTCTCCATCATTTGAACCATATACTTTAATCTTTAATGTTTCTCCATCCTGAGAGCCTGTATATTTAAAACAAGATAGCGTGTGTACATCTTTTAGGTCTGCTTCTAATATCACACCCATATATTTTGTATTTATACCCGTCTCTTGGTTATTATCAACTAAAGTAGCGGCTCCATCTATCTTATCGCCTAATTGATTCCATCCATAATCAGACTTGTAAGCTTGTAATTTCTTACCAACAAGCACATTAGTCCAATTAGCAGATTTCACCATCACGTCAAAAGAGACATCTTTTGAAAATCCTCCATTTGTAAATGATACACTTACATTCTCATTTCCATAGAAACCTTTTTTAGCAGACATATCAAATTGGAATGTATTGTTCTTCTCATCAATCACTTCGTTCGTTACAAGAATATTGTCATCTTCAGAAGTTATATTGAATCCAAAATCTTTTGCCTTTGCAATAGCGCCAAGATCATAAGTTACCTTAACTGTTTTTGTCTCATCACTTGACATTTTGATGTTGTCAATTTGAGACAAATTCATTCCCATAGAAACTCCTAAAACTTGGAACTCCCAAATACGGATAGTAATGTTCAGGTCTTTATCATATGGAGTAAAACGTACGTAACGGCCAATAATACCTGGGATTGCATCTACCTTAGTATTTTCAGACTTTCGTCCCTGCTCATCGACTACTTCCGTCCAAGTTTGCTTATCATTGCTCACTTCTATTTTCCAGCAATCATAATTACCACTTGGATCCTCTTTATGACCAGTGTCGAAAGCACGAAAACCATAAATATCATACGGTTCTTCCAAATCGATAATCACCCATTGTGATTTAGAACCTCCAACACACCACTTGTTATCTAGACTTGAAGGAATATCTTCACCATCTATAATACATCTAGGATGATGTTTTGAAATACAGTCACTGAAACTATCAATTGTTTTCCCAACACTAACAACTTCTAACAGGCTTTTTGCTACAACCTTTACGGCGTTGTTAAGTGTTTCTGTTGTCGCACCAACACTATTGGTCACCTTAACCGAGATATTATACACTCCTGTATTCGAGAAACGACATGCAATTTGGTTAGCTTTATAAGAGCCATTCACTTTCTCAGCGCCTGCTGGAATAGTCCATTTATATGACTCTGGATATTGAGTTGCTCTAGCAGTAAATACGACAGTCTCTCCAGCCTCTATATATGACTTATCACTTACGATCTTTACTGATGGAGCTTGAGGTTTTTCCCACTCAGCGACTTTAACAACTCCTGCTGTTTCATTACCATCTAAATCAACACTCTTGATCTTAAATTTGATTGACAACTCTGAGCTATTAGTTCTTGTGATATCATCCACATAGAATGCGTCATCCATAGTTTGACCAACCAATTGTTCTTTACCACCTTGCTCCATATAAATATTGTAGTGAGACACAACACCTGTTGCTGCATTCCAAACAATCCGTGCATTACCTTTGGTATCGCCTAAGCTTGTTTTCACTACGCCTTTATCATTGATAATCTTAACATCTGTTGCATTACCACATGCAGGAACAGCGTCTCCTAAATAGATTTGTCCAATCTTAAGATCCACTCCTTTCACATTGGTTGCAGAAACCAATTTAAAAGAGACCATAGAAATTGTCTTACCTCTATATGTCTTTAATGGGATATCGTATGTCTTCCAATTTCCATTAGCAAAACTATTCATAGGAATGTAAGTAAAAGCATTGTTATCCTCACTAAAAGCAAGTCCTAGATAACAGCTATAACCTGTTTTCACTCCCTTAACAACTATTTTAGCATGCTCTGAACCAGTGACAGTAAGATGTGTTTTATATAAACGTACATTGTTTGACACATTAGCATCTAAGTCTCCTGACAACGCTAAACTTGCACCACTATTATATGAATCATCCCATGAAAATTTCGGAGTTATTGTCTTTTTGGTTCCTTCAACCCACCATCTCCATGTAGGAAGGATAGATTGAATTCCTCTATGATACCAATCTCCTGTGCCTTTTGCGACTCCCTTCACATAACGTTTCTTACCCATACCAGTATTAAAACTGGTCACAAAAGGGAATTCATTAATAACACTACGAGCAGCAACTCCTACGGACATACCTGGCCAGTTCGAATCATCATACGCACTCTTTGAGGTTACATCATGATTTATATTAACCCAGAATCGACTAGCAGTCTTATAGAACTCTTCCATTTGCTCGTATGGAGTCAATTCGTTTTTCTTCGTATGATCCTTCCAAGTCTTCTCTTCTGGACAAAATAATGCAACTGATCCGTTGTTCTTATCTTTACTATACAAAGCAGTAAATTCTCTTTTGTGATAGAATCCACCTCCGCCAATTTCCAATCCATAGAAATTCACAGCAAAAGGATTCATACCCCAACTTTTCGCTTTATTATTATTAGATGTAATTGACCCTGAATTTGCGGAGCCATAATTTAGAAACATAGACGAGAACTTATCTTTTCCCTCAAACAGCGAACCTGTGATTGACGTACTTGCATCGTACCACTGAAGCCCCATATGAGATGACCCCTTATATTTATTGAAGGTCTGAGCAAATGCAGCCCATTCGTCTTTACTACTTGCATAGGTTTCCTCATTCACAAACCATCCATCAAAGCCATAATAATTTGCTATTTCTGCAAGTTTTTTTGCAAATGGGTATTCCCCATTCTCTACAGTCAACATCTCTCTTACCCAGCTACGCTGACCTCCAAAAGCACCTGGAGGAAAAAAAACATTACCATAAACTTGTACACCATTCTTATGTGCTGCATCTACAACAGGTGCTGAAGGTGGAATAATAACACCTTCTCCTGCAGAACCACCCCACCATACTAGAATGTCTACATATTGCCAGTAGTTAAAAGTGTAACCTGTAAACGAATTAGCCCCTTGAGAAGGCGTTTGACTACACATCGGATTCATTGTTAAACAAGCGGTCACTTGTGAATCATAATAATTATAAGGACCCGCTTTAGTCGTCTTATCAATAAAACGTTCTTTTAGAGGCACTACACTTCTATTAAATTTAGCCTCTGGATCAGACTGAGGAGTCCAATTCTTAATATCTTCAGGATGCCAACATCCTCCCATTGGCTGCTGAGCTGCTACATTTAAAATCGTAGCACAAACTAACAGCAAAGTAAAGAGTAAATTTCTTTTCATAAACTACTAAGTTTTATCTTTAGTTAGAAGATGTAAGGGACGCTTCTTCTAGAAACTGGTTATTAAATGATAGGTTTGTGTTTTAAATACACTAATAAGAGAGAGTAATTTCACATTGGTACTCAACATAAATTGATTTTAATTAAAAAAGAGGATGCCATATTATGACACCCTCTTCTACATAAACTCAATACGTAATATATGTATTTACGTAACCCTATCTAAAATTATTTTGTGCTTTTGCTTTTCCACTTGCATCATTGGAATTGTCTACATCCCACCAAATGCGAACATCCATACGATCATCTGCACCATAAACATCCGATGGAAGATTCTCTGCATTATAATCGTGTTGCTTCACAGTATATCGAATACGTTTAATGAAAAGACCTTGTTTAACAGTTGCAGACATATTGTTATCGTTATTCAAGAATCGAGGATATCCAGTGCGTCTAAACTCTGCCCAACCCTCATTTCCATTAGGAAATATAGCCAACCATTTCTGCTTATGTATCGCTTCTAGAATATTTTCTTTATCACTTCCGTCAAACACTCCATTGCTGATATCTTTCAACTCAGAAACATATGTACTGGCTGCATCCTCTGGAATCTGGTAATACTCCATTGATGCTCTTACACCAGCTAGATAATAAGCTTTTGGAGACATCGATGCACCAGCCCAGCCTCTTAAACTAGCCTCTGACATCATAAAACAAGATTCTGCATAGCCTAACCAAACAACTTCTCTATGTCTAGAGAACCAACCTTCAGGTGCAGTATTCGCATTTGCTTTAATAATAGAAACATTTTCTGTACTATGTCTAATATTCTCAGTTTGACCTACTCGATGACCAATATACTCACCAAAAGTAGTTCCAGGAATTTTATCAAAATCAAAACCTTCACGAATAGCCGCCTCTGGTCCCGTCTTGTACCACAAAGCTGGACAACGTGGATCCAATGAAGTACTCCATGTCTTATAGGCAATTTCCAAATCTTTTGTCATCACTGCATCCAACCAAGCATAACTACACAAATAGTAGATATTCTCTTGAGTAATAGAGTGAGTCGCAAGATTATCGCTATTAGAGGTAAATACACCATCAGCGATTGCACTTTCCCCTTCTTGCTTTGCCATTACTGGATCAACATTACTAATGCGAAGAGCCAAGCGAAGTCTTAAAGTGTTTGCAAATTTGCGCCACTTCTCATAATCTCCTTTATAATAGTTATCTGATTCCACAGCAATCTGCAACTGCTCAGCAGCAGATACTCCTGCTAGAACTGTAGAAGCATGTTTCAACTGCTTAAATAGATCTGTATAAACCTCTTGTTCTGAATCATATTTCAACTTTGTAAAGTCTGTAATATCCTCTTCAAACACATACTTATACGGGATATAACCATAGGTATCCACCATCATACTAGTCAAAAAAGAGAAGTTTATATCTGCCACTGCCTGTGCTTTGGCATTCCAGACTGGAGCAGCCTTCATAAACTTTCTCAATGAACGATACTCTTTCACTCGCTCATAATAGAAATGCTCCCATCTCTTCCCAATCCATCCTTCATTATAGACATAATTAGGTGATGATCCTGAGAAATCTGCTTTGTTATGTGAGAAATAGTGAGCATAGATATCATGGAAAAGGTTTGTTGCCCTTTGGTAATCCGCATAAGGACCTTCATAAATGAATGGAGATATAAGCTTATTAATATCGTCATCATAATGCTCCCCATCAAAGATAATTGCATTGTCAGTTGAATATTCAGGCTTTATTGATGTATTAATATCCTCAAAGCTATCTGTACATCCTGTCATCATTCCCCCAAGAAGAAGTGCCGCAGGAATTATTCTTTTTATATTATTTAGTCTAAACATATTGTGTAGAATCATTATAAAGATTAGAAACCAAGTTTAACAGAAAAACCAATGGTACGTGTGTTAGGGATCGAAGAATAGTCAATTGCTTGAGAAAAGATACTGCTATTGAATCCTCCAATTGGAGAACCAGGAGTATTCTTACTTAAGAATCCTAGGTTACGACCAATAAACGAGAACTTTACTGAATTAAACGGTGTCTTTTTCAACATATTATTCCCCAAAGAATATGTCAAAGACAACTCTTTTAATCTTACAAATGATGCATCATAAATGAATTCTTCAGCAATACCTTGCTCTCCTCCTACCGTGCGATAGTAATCTTCTTTCGTTATTTTTGTCGTATTAGTTGTTCCATCTCTATTTACACCAGGATAAACAAACTCTGTTCTATCTTCAGTAATTTTTGCAACTCCAGCATTTGCAGCAATCGCCTCACTGATCGAAACAATATCACCCCCCTTTTGCATATCAACCAAACCAGATAAACTAATATTTTTATAGCGCAACCCTAGTCTTACTGACCCGATCCAATCAGGTTGAATATTACCAATAACGGTACTCTTTGCATCTTTAATTGGGACACCATTTTCACCTACAATCACTTGACCCTTATCATTGCGAAGGAAAGTATTGATTGATTCAATATCACCAAGTTCATGACCTTCTGTTGCAGCCACTTTGACCATGTATTCATCTGTAGAGCCTAAATACACTTTTGGAGTACCTTCATAAAGGCTTTCTACGTTGGTTGTATTATGGGAATAGTTCAAATCGATATCCATACTAAAATCTTTAGTACGAATTGGAGTTGTATAAACCATCAACTCAAGACCCTTATTTGTAATACTACCAGCATTAATGGTTTTATACTTATAATCCACACCATCATCTACAACCATTACCTGGTTTTCTGTTTTGGTATTATAGTAAGTAGCATCAAATCCAAGTCTATTGCGAAATAATTTTAATTCACCACCAAACTCATAAGAAGTACTAATCTCAGGCTTAAGATCACCATTTGGTCTAGTGTTAGGAACTTGAAATTCCATTTTACCATTCTTCTCTACTATATCCACCAAACTATGAATTTCATAAGGATCACAATCTTTACCTGCAGAAGCAATGGATCCTCTAAATTTCATGAAATCGATAATTGAAGGAATAGTTACTCCCTGTTTCTCTAGGAATTCACTCATCACAAAACTCAAGTTCACGGATGGGTAGAAATATGAATTATTTTTCTCTGGAAGCGCTGAAGACCAGTCATTACGAGCAGTCACATCTATTGTTGCATAACCGTTATAAGTAAGATGTGCCGAACCATAAAGAGACTGCACCTCTTTTTCAGTCAAAGTATTATAAGCGATTGAACGAAGAAGATCATTTGCACCTTGTAATAACCAATAACCTTTAAATAGATCACTCGTTCTTGCATTCAATCCCTCCATTTTATAATACATACGGTTTCCACCAAACGTAAAACCATACTGCATCTTATCACTCTCAAAATCACCAGTCAATAAAAATTGACTATTAAATTCACGATAAGTAGACTCTCTTCTTGTATATGAGTCATCTACGATATCTTTAACATTCGTTTTACCAATACCATCACCGCGATCTTTTTCATCTGTACCCGTCTTATGAATATCGAAAGCTTGTTTCAATGTTAATTTGATTTGAGAAGTAAAATCCATTGTCAACCCAAAGAAACCAAATGCACGCAAACGTTCATCTTCGTTCATTAGTGAATAACGTGTATAGTAAGGGTTGCGAATTTGTGTATCAGGACCATACCAGTTTCTATGCACCTTATCTTTCGATGAGAACTGCTTCAAATCCTCCATACTCACACTAGTAGGAATATTTAACAACTGATACATCTCACTACGATTTCCAAAAATTGGACGATTTACATTTTTAGTATCCACTAGAGATACCTTAGAATCCACTGCAAACCAAGGAGCTAGATTTATTCCACTATTGATATCCAAGGACATCTTCTCCATTTTGTTGCTAGTAAAAATACCTTCTTCTTTCACATAGCCAAGACTTGCTCTATAATGTCCTTCTTCTGTATGTTTTCCCATCGAAACATTATGATTCTGAGAAAAACCAGTAGAGAAATAATCTTTAACTGGATTACTTAATGCTGCATAGGCTCTTTTTTCTCCATTCCAAGCCTCAACCTCTTTACCGTCTAGAGCAGCTCCCCAACTATATCTAGACTTGTTATCATACACACCATTAGTTCCTTGACCATATGCCTCTTGAATCTCCATCAAGTCCGTCATTTCTGACCACGTAAAACTACCATTATAAGAGATACCTAAACCAGATTTCTTTACCCCTTTTTTGGTCGTAACTAAAATCACACCATTACCAGCACGTGAGCCATACAAGGCTGCTGCATTTGGTCCTTTAAGAACAGAGATAGATGCTATGTCCTCTGGATTAATATCAACTGATGCACCACCTCTATCGTAACCACCGTATAAAGAAGCTCCGGTATCAGAATTATTATTAAATGGAACACCATCCACAATCCATAAAGGCTCATTGTTACGACCAATAGAGCTATTACCACGAATTGTAATCTTTGATGATCCACCCAAACCAGTACTTGATTGTGTTATCTGTACACCAGCAACTTTACCCTGTAGAGCACTCGTCACATTCGCGTTAGATGTCTCATTTAGTTTCTCCCCAGAAACCTCTTGAACTGAATAACCTAAAACTTTTTTCTCTCTTTTAATTCCTAGAGCAGTAACCACAACCTCATCAATATTATGATTCTCTTCTTGAAGTACTATCTGCGAAGGAAGAGTATTCTGCAAAGAGAACTCTTGTGCAGCATACCCCATAAAAGAGATAGTCAACACATCTTTAGGATCACAAACCAATGTAAATTTACCGTCTACACTTGTAATAACCCCTTGCAATGAACCTTTCACGACAACATTAACTCCAGGTATAGGAAGACCCCCAGAGTCCACAACTACAGAAGAGACCTTTACCTTAGTCTCTTTTTGTTGCTCAACAACTTTCTTCAAAGCAACTTGCTTACCAGAAATTTTATACTCAACATTCGTTCCCTCAAAAACCTTATCAAGTACTTTAGTAATATTATCTTCTTTAACATCTACAGACAAACTCATCTTAGGATCTACAAAATCCTTATTATACACAAAAGTATATGGAGTCAACTGCTCAATTTTAGATATAACATCAGACAAGGATGTCTGTTTCATTTGAATAACGATATCCGAATCCATATCAAACGTTGATGCCATAACAGGGGTCCCCAACATCATCAATGCCAACATCGGAACAGCAACCAATTGCTTTCGAAGCCCTTTCCTGAGGGCACAACTCACCCTGCCAGAAAAATATAACTTACTCATATTCTGGTATTTAATTAATTATTGATTTAGTATTTACTATATTGAAGACAATTTTAAAATTGTCATTTACTCCTAATTATTTCTTACTGATATTTATCTTTTTACTATCCATATCATCATGATCAAAGGTGATTGGCGCCGTAAACTCTAGCAACTCTAAAATATCATTTAACGACTCCGTTGAAATACTCAAATCATAAGTGTAATTTGATATTTCAGGATCATTATAAACAAACTCCACACCAAACTTTCGACCCAGTCGATTGGTAATATCTTTTAGCGGATACCCCTTAAATGACACCTCTCCATCCTTCCAATCATCATACTGCTGTAAGTGATTAGACTCATGAATTTGAACTTCCATCCCTTTCTCAATTTCTGCCACCATACCCGGTTTAAGAAACTGCTCTTCTATCTCATCTCCAGTAATCGAAACACTCCCCTCTTTAAGTGCCACAATAGATCTTTTCTCATCAGGATAAGCATCCACATTAAACATGGTTCCATAAACCTTAACATCACACCTTGGAGCATGAACAACAAAAGGTGTAGAATTCTTTGTTACATGAAAAAATGCTTCCCCTTCCAAATGCACCTCTCTACAATCTTGCGAAAAAACAGATGGATAGCTCAACTTAGAGCTGGAATTAACCCACACTTCTGTTCCATCAGGAAGAATCACCTTCGAAGGAGCACCAGTCGATGTCTGAACCCTTATTGGCAACGACGCCAAGGCTGAATACTTATCAACCTCATTTCGCTCCATTAGATACATCGTAACAAAACCAACAGAAATCAAAACCAAGATCGATGCAGCATAACGCCACACCTTCAGATGACGAGCCAATTTCTCATGATCCACTTTTTCCATTGCCTGCTTAAGTCGCTCCCATTTACGATTTAACAAAAACGCGTTACTCTCTTGCTGAACAAATCTTAAACTCTTTGCCACAGCCATTGCTTCTTTAACTTCCTGCTCAAATTCTGGATGTAAACGAACCCACTCATCCCATCTTTCACGATGATCTGTCTCCCCTTGTGCATAACGCACAAAAGAGTGATCCATTAATAATTTATTATATACTTGACTATTAATTTCTGACATACTATCTAGATATTACACCCTCTTATGATGATCATTTACACCCATAAGAGGCTAAAAAAAATATTAGGTACTCAATATTTCCAAAAAAAATGCACCTACATAAATGCAGGTGCTTGAAGTTCATTATCTCTTAGAAACCATCCTGTTGATAAACAGAAGAATAAGATCTCGCGAAATGGTTTCTCGTAGTTTTTTATAAGTTCTATGAAGGAGGTTTTTCACACTTTGTGGATTCATTTCTAGGTGCTCTGCCATTTCTGCAATAGACAACCCAACATGAAATTTTAAATAGATAGCCTCTTTGGCTTTCCCCCCTAAAGTCATCAATGATTTACGAACTTCTTGTGATTTGATTTGATCCATCTCCGAATCCACCAACATATCTTCCATAGACAGTTCAAATCCATGATACTCTTGCAACTCTCCATCCATCATCTTGCTTTGTTTCTGCAAAGCCTTAATCAAACGACGTTTAAATGCAATAAACAAATAACTCTTAACCTTCTCCACTTTTGACAAAGAAGCATGTTTATCCCACAAATAGATAAACATATCTTGTATTACATCATCAACTAAAGTGGCATCGGACGAAATCTTTTGTCCATAATTTACCAATTCATCATAATAGCCTTTAAATAGCGCCTCTAACCCCTGAGCTGATCCCCTACAAAGCTCCTCCCAAGCATTTTTTTCATCTATCATATCACAAAGAATGCTTCATAAATAAAGTATTGTAAAGTTAAAACTAGTAATAAAATAATGAGCTAAACAAAAAAAAAAGTATTTTCTGCAACATTATTTTATCACAGAAAACACAATAGATCCCATTCAGCAAGGGACAACTCATTTTTTTATTTTAAGTATAGATTACTATCTCCATAACTCAGAAAACGATAACCATTATCCAAAGCATGCTGATAAATATCTCGCCATGCTTCACCCAAAAAGGCAGAGATTAATAACAGCAAAGTACTTTGAGGTTGATGAAAATTGGTGAACATTCCTCGAATCACTCGATAGGTGTAACCTGGCGCGATAATAATCTGCGTACTGGTTCTTATTTCATCAAGTTTAAGGCGATCCATCCATTGAATTAATGAATTTATCGCTTGTTCAGTAGACAACAAATTCGATTCTTGATAAGGCTCCCATTGCTGAACATGCAATTCATCTAAGGATATACCGCGATCATTATAGACTTTAACTCCCATCCAATATAATGACTCCAAGGTTCGAATAGAAGTTGTCCCTACAGCAATTACCGACTCATGATGGGCCAAAAGGTTCTCTAGAAACTTCTTTTTGACTTCAATCTTTTCCGTATGCATCTCGTGACCTCCAATCGTATCACTTTTAACAGGCTGAAATGTACCAGCCCCCACATGTAAAGTAACCTCATCGGTGTCTACTCCTTCTCCATTTAACTTATCAATAATATCTTCAGTAAAGTGTAGGCCTGCAGTGGGAGCAGCAACCGATCCTTTGATTTTAGAATAGACAGTTTGGTAAGTTTGCAGGTCACTCTCTTCTGTATCTCTATGCAAATATGGAGGAATAGGAATATTGCCTGATGCTTCTAACACTTCTGAGAAAGTATAACCATGGTCCCAAGAAAAAATTATTTCTCTAGCATTTCCACCCTGTTCCCCTTTCTCCGCAGACAATTTCACCTCAGTACCGTCGGGCATAGTAACAGGCAGAATCAAAGTGCCTTCTTTCCACTTTTTTGCGTTCCCAACAATACACTTCCACGTACAGCTCTTTGTCTCACTAAACGTCTGAAGATAGTCAATAGGCTTCAATGGTTCTAAACAGAAAATCTCAATCTTAGCACCCGTAGCCTTATGAAAGTACAATCTCGCACGAATAACCCTTGTGTTATTGAAAACCAGCAAGCTACCCTGAGGAACTAGACTTCCGACATCTTTAAACACACGATCCTCCATCTGCCCATCATGAAAGAACATTAACTTTGAATCACTTCTATTAGGCAATGGGTACTTTGCAACAAGTTCGTCTGGCAACAGATAGTTATATTGATCCATTGAAATCTCTTGAACACCTATATTTTTTGTCATGCTTTTCTCTTACTCATTATAATTTACAACAAACACAAAAGTAAGAAAGAATGATGTAAAATCATCCTATCCCCATAAATTCATATCATTGACATCTTTAATCTACCGCAATACATAAAACCAGCTACACAAACTCTGTAGATTCATTTCTATTCCGTAACTACTATTTATTTAGGATCAACAATCACTCATAAAAACATCAAACTCCTTTGTGTTTTAAGAATAATGTTACTAACTTAATCATCAATGGGATGGAAAAATGCTCGTGAAATGGTTATTGAAATATCTTTTTGGACGACAGTCTTTTAACCAAAGTAGACCAACGACTTAAATCAGCTTCACTCAAGGTGTCAACAAAGTATCTCACTCCACTCAAACAGGAGTCTCATCCCACCTTTAAGGATGGTATAACTATGCTCTCTCCATGGTTTACCCATCGATTTTAGGTTATCGATGGACAAACCATGGAGAGAGCATGGACAAACCATGGACAAAGTACTAAGGAAACCCCTAGCAACCCCCTACCAAAGAGTATGCAACTCTTTATATCTATATAAGTAAATCACGATGAAGTGGACGACAATCAGATCTACACCAAATGACAGATATTACCCTATATATCAAAAGTCAAGACATTTGATTAATAAGCATGGGGACTGTATCGAAGGTGTCTTCAGGCAGAAATTTACAATAATTCTGAAGGGTCGAATGGTTTTATTTAATACAAACACGCTTACAAGCGAAAAGAGGGAATCAACTGCGTCTAGCATATAATTATATTGAAAGAGGTGAAACGTGGGTAAATAGTGCCCGACAAGAATTTGAATGCTCTATTCTGAGCACGGAAAGTTACAGTTAAATAAAATACGTAAGACCATCACATATCTTTTGAGGAACATAATGGTGAATAATTGAATCTATATTTAAGATCTTTATGCACACAAACAGTTACTAAAAGCAATCATGAATAGCGACAGAGAATTTTAATGATGATAGTAAAGCGGAGATAATGTCATATATCAGAATATTTGACACGATGCTATAAAGAGTAGATATACACGCACAATTAACGGCGTAAAATAAAGAGAGAATAAAAGGGGATAATCGTAGTACGATTTATGATGAATATGTTATCACACCTACAAACAGATAAACAATAACCTAGACATATAATCTATTGATGTTATTTCGTATTCACATAAAATTCTATTTGTTTTTCGCTCATATTTCCTAATTTGTCATATGCCCGTATTTGCAATATGTACGGTCTACCATCTTTTTCAGAGCCCAATTCTGTAGCATCTAGTTTTTGTGGACCTGCATAGTCTTGAAAACGCCCCTTATTAATGGCATACTCAATTCTATCTTCACCGGCATGTTTATCTGTTGCACTCACATATAATTTTGAATGCATGGGATCGATAAACATTTTCACCTCTCCTTTCTCTGTTTCTCCAATCTTCTTGACACTAAAGTTTATATAGATCATTGGAGGGGTAGCATCCACAAAAACCTCACTCGCTTTTTCTACTTCGCTATTGTTCACCTTATCCATGGAGTGAAATTTGATCGAATAGAATCCTTCTTTTCCAAGTTCAATAGCACCATTGTACATAGCAGGTGGCTGATCGTTAATAACATATTGAGTGTTAGCCCAACCTGCCCCTCTATCTTTGGATAGAAGTAAACATTTTGATTTTGGGCCAATAAATAGCGTATCTTTCTTAAAAACTTGTTTCCCACTAAAGTCTATTCTCGTGATGGGGCTTCTATTATCTAGGAAAACATTGAAGCTATGTATTTTCTCCGTATTCTCGACTTTGTCTTTAGACCAATATGCAATACTATGTTTTCCAAATTTATCTTCGATCACGAGTGGAGAACGATATAACTCTTGAGAAGTCTGATTCCTGTTGTAATAGACCTCTTTTACTCCCGCCTTATTATCGGTTGCAATCAAAGAGAGCTTTGTTCTACTAGAAATATATTTCACTTTCCCTTTTTTATAGAGATCCCCATCAATCGCATATTTGGTTTGGGGAGCGGTTCTATCCAAATATAAATTCATTGATTTTTGAGCCTCCATATTCTTAACGCGATCCTCCGATTTCCAACTAATGGTATGTTCACCATCCTCAAGATCAGCAAAAGTGATCGGTGACACATACTGTTTCATCCTTGCATGATCCAAAGAAAAGTATGTTCTATATACACCTGATAGAGAATCAACACTACTCAATTGGAGTGCTGTATTAACAGAAATCACACCATCTACGATTGGACCAGTAATGGTGTCACTGGTTTTGGGAGGAGTAGAATCATAAACAAAACTCACACTACGAGACTTTTCCTCATACCCTACATTATCAATAGCATAAAACTGAACCTTATTGCCCCCTTCGATCCAGCTGGATATCTCTTGCCCATACTCCTGAAAAGAAGCTGCATTAATAGAGTAATAACACTGCTTGACCCCAGAATACTTATCCGTCGATGTAAGTGTTAGTTTCACTCCTTTTCCAAAATATCTTATGCTGTCACGATAATACGAAGAAGATTTGGCATAGCGATACCGTGTCTTAGGAGGGGAGCCATCCACAATGACATCTAACGTGACATCTTTTTTCGGTTCAACAACTCGTCTAGTTTTTGGATCAACTGCCCAAGGCGAAGAGATTGTGTTTTTCCCTTCTTCACCAAAATAAAATGGATTGGTGTATTGAGAAGTACTAATACTTTTAAGACGTTGCATATCTTTTCTTGAAATAGTGTCAGATGTGATGAAAAGAAACATTGGCAACTCTTGAGGAACATAAAGGACGCCATTCGCAGAAGTGTAAAAATGCCTAGTGGAGGCTACTTTTTCTTGGGCTTCAACAAAATGAAGGCCCACAAACATCATCAAGATAAATAGAGCTTTATTCTTAATAAGTGGTATTTCTGGTATTATCATATAACATAATTTTAATAATCATGTAATTAAACGTCCAAAATGAAGTATATAATATAGCAATGTATGTTTTTATTTAGTTGACAGACTGAATATTCCAAGCAACACATTAATTGCCTACTGTCAAGCATGCGTAATAATTAATTACAGTTTTTGATTTTGAACAACAACAACACAAACTACCCATCGAAATATACACAGTGCATACCAATGTTTATTTCTCTACATCTCAACTCAATCTAAATATGCGCCAAAGTTAAAGAATGACTAAAGAATTTATTGTTTCAAACAATTCGTAACCATTCCATATTTGCAAAAATAAATACAGTATTATTGGATAATGTCTAACACCGAGCTATAAGTTGAATGATCAGGTGGAATCAACGATAAGACAGAAACTGATAATTTAAATGAGTTTCTATTATCACGCTCCTTTTCACTAAAAAATCATTTACGCCCCCGTAATAATAAGCTGAGTATATCTATAGACACTCTTAATTTAAATAAAAGTATATTCACAATTATTTATAAGCCCTCGCTTCAATAGAAGTTGGATTAAGTTGGGATATGGAAACATTTATTTTGCTATTTTTGTGCTATTAAATATATAACGAAAGAGAAACGCTCTTTCGAGGATACAAATTTGTATAGCAATAAGTAACGATGTTATTTAATCAACCAGAAAAATATTTCTTCAAGAAAAGGCAATCTATAAACCTTAATGGTTCGTTGATCTATTTGGATCAACCATTGGTCATGGGGATTATTAATGTTACTCCAGACTCTTTTTTTGAAGGAAGTCGATACAATTCAGAGAGAGAAATTCTTGATTCAGCACAACGTATGATAGAAGATGGTGCTGCAATATTAGATCTCGGCGCCTACTCATCACGTCCAGGTGCTGCGGACATTAGCAGTCATGACGAATTTGAACGTTTGGACCTTGCTGTAACAACGATTAGCAAAGCATTTCCTGATTTTCCGATATCTATTGACACTTTCAGAAGTGAGGTTGCCCGCAAAATTATTGAAAAACATGGAGATTGTATTATTAACGACATTTCTGGAGGGACATTAGATCCTGACATGTTTCGTACGGTTGCCGAACTGCAAGTTCCATACATCTTGATGCATATTCAAGGGACACCACAAAACATGCAACAGAACCCAAGCTATAAAGATGTTTTTAAAGAGACATTACACTTTCTTTCTGAACGCGTTGCCCAACTAAGATCTCTAGGTGTATCTGACATTATCATTGATCCAGGATTCGGCTTTGGTAAGAGCATGGATCACAACTATGAGTTACTGAATAGGCTAGATGGGTTTAAAATTCTAGAAGCTCCGTTATTGGTAGGGTTCTCTAGAAAATCAATGATATTTAAACCTTTAAGTAGCTCTCCTCAAGAAGCACTGAATGGAACTACCGTTCTGAATACGCTATCTTTACTTCAAGGAGCGAACATCCTAAGGGTTCACGATGTTAAAGAAGCAGTAGAGGCTGTTAAACTTGTTGGCTTAACCCAATCGACTAGCAAGAAATCGTAATACTTGTTTTTACAAACTAAAAAATATTTCACTTGAGTTTATTTATTACCATACGGCTATTGGATTTTATCGACATACTTTTGGTATCGATACTACTATACAAACTCTATAAGTTAATTAGGGGAACTATTGCATTCAACATTTCAATGGGAATCTTTACCGTCTATTTGGCTTGGCTATTGGTAAAAGCACTCAAGATGGAGCTGATCAGCACTATTTTAGGTCAACTTTTTGGTGTGGGTGTAATTGCACTTATTATCGTGTTTCAACAAGAGATCAGACGTTTTTTAATCATGCTAGGGTCTCAGTATAAGTTGCATCGATGGGTGAACTTTGAAAAGATATTTAACTATGACGCAGATGTTTCGGGGGATGTACATAGTCCGGTAATCGACATTATCAGCTCAGCTTGTAAAGAGATGGGGTCAACCCGTACTGGTGCATTGATTGCGATTCAAAGAAAGGCAGGCCTATCAGAGTATTCTGCAACAGGAGAATCGATTCAAGCAAAGTTGTCAAAGGAACTATTAAAGACCATCTTCTTCAAGAACTCTCCGCTACATGATGGTGCAGTAATTATTAAAAAGAACAAAATCGTTTCAGCCAGATGTATCCTACCCGTTACAGACCAAAGGACTTTATCTCCAGATCTAGGGTTACGTCACAGAGCTGCAATTGGAATGGCAGAAATGACCGATGCTATCATCGTTGTGGTTTCAGAAGAAACCGGAAGTATAAGTGTGGTTCGCAATGGAAATATATACAGAAGATTGAATGCCGAGCAATTAAGCGAACAGCTTCATAAACAGTTCCAAGCAAAATAAGCTCTTAAGGAGTTCGGAATATAGAAGAGAAGAATTAAGGAATTATTTATTTTATATCATAACGTCATGCAAATTAAAACGGCAAAGTTTGTCATCAGTAACACGGATCCACTAAAATGTCCTCAAAGCAGTAAACCAGAATATGCTTTTATTGGACGTTCTAATGTGGGTAAGTCGTCGCTTATCAATATGCTTACCAATCAAAAAAAACTAGCGAAGACATCGGGTCGCCCTGGTAAAACACAGCTGATAAACCATTTTATTATTAATGACTATTGGTATCTTGTCGACCTTCCAGGTTATGGATACGCTCAAGTATCTAGAACACAGCGCCGTAAATGGCAAGACTTTGTGAGAAGTTATATCCAACATCGTGAAAATATAACTTGTGTTATGGTATTGATTGATTCACGTCATGAACCACAACAACCTGATTTAGATTTTATCGAATGGTTAGGCATTAATGCGGTTCCCTTTACTATTATCTTCACCAAAGCAGATAAGTTATCGAAGAACCAATTGGCAAAGAATGTGGCACATTATAAAAAGGAGCTTCTTAAATCATGGGAAGAGCTTCCTCCATACTTCGTCACATCTGCCGAGTCAGGCGATGGAGCAGAAGAGCTGTTGAGTTACATTGATCAGATTAATGAAAGTCTAAAAAAACGAAATTAGAACCCTTTTATTACATTACGGAATTTTAATAGTAGTTTCATTGGTTATTCTTTGGTCAATTTAGTAGTTTTGCCGTCAGAATCCAATCATTAATTCGATTATAAATCTGAGAGATGTCTGTAGACAATAAATTAAAAATCTTTTCGGGTACTGAAACCCAATATTTGACAGAAAAAATTGCATCTGCTTTAGGTGTAAAAGTTGGTAATTCTGCTTGTCCTCGTTTTGCTGACGGTGAGTTTGAACCATGTTACGAAGAAACAATTCGTGGCGCGGAAACATTTATCGTTCAGTCCACTTTTCCTCCTTCAGACAACCTGATGGAACTTCTTTTGATGGTGGATGGTGCAAAACGTGCTTCAGCACACCAGACAATTGCTGTAATGCCATACTTTGGTTTTGCTCGTCAAGATAGAAAAGATAAGCCACGTGTTTCTATTGGAGCTAAGTTGATCGCTGACATGCTATCTACAGCAGGTATTGATCGCCTTATCACCATGGATCTTCATGCGGATCAAATACAAGGTTTCTTCAATGTTCCTGTTGACCACTTAAGTTCAACGACAATCTTTATTCCTCATATCAAAAATATGAACTTAGAGAATCTTGTGATTGCTTCTCCTGATGTAGGTGGGTCAAAAAGAGCAAATGTTTATGCTAAACACTTAGGAACAGACCTAGTGCTTTGCCATAAAACACGTGCAAAAGCAAATGTTATTGGAAATATGACATTGATTGGTGATGTAAAAGGGAAAGATGTTATCATCGTAGATGATATGATCGATACTGCCGGAACTATCACTAAAGCTGCAGATTTGATGAAAGAGATGGGAGCCAATAGTGTACGTGCATTTGCAACGCATGCAGTACTTTCTGGACCTGCTTACGATCGTATCGAATCATCTAGTCTAGATGAGGTTTATTTCACAGATACCATCCCTCTTAGAAAAGAGTCACCAAAAATTAAAATTCTTTCTTGCGCTGAAATGTTTGCTGACGTGATCCGTAATGTTCACGACAAACAATCTATTAGCAAGTCATTTATTTAATTTTTGCTATATTTGCAACGATTTTTTTAATATCAATATATTAAAGGGTGTGATGCAGTAGAAATTTTCTCTCATTAGATAACTAAAAGGGGAATACTGAGTAAGCATCTGTAACAAATTAAATAAACAAAGATGAAGTCAGTTTCAATTAACGGATCAGTAAGAGCTGAGATTAACAAAAAAGCAACAAAAGCGTTGCGTAATGCAGGACAAGTACCATGTGTACTATACGGTGGAGAAGCACCAGTTCACTTTTCAGCTGAGATTAACGAGTTCCGTAAGATTGTTTACACTCCAAGTGTATTTCTTATCGACTTAACTATCGATGGAAAAGATTGTAAAGCAATTATGCAAGACATTCAATTCCACCCAGTTTCAGACGAGATTCTTCACGTAGATTTCCTACAGATTTCTGATGACAAAGCAGTGAAGATTAACGTTCCTGTTAAACTAGAAGGATTTGCTAAGGGTATCCAACAAGGTGGTAAGTTAAAGCTTAACCTACGTACTCTACGTGTTAAAGCACTTGCAAAAGATCTTCCTGATACAATTTCTATCGACGTAACAGAACTAGGTCTTGGACAGAGTTTCCGTGTTGGTGAAGTAGATGCTTCAGGTCTTGAGCTTCTTAACTCAAAATCGACTCCAGTTGCGACAGTAATGATTACTCGTGCTGCACGTGCTGCAATGAATGCTGCAAAATCAGGCAACTAATGACTGTCTTGCCTTCTTGGCAAACATTCTATGATATAAAAGTTTGTAAGGGTAGTTCACTACTCCTTACAAACTTTTTTAATATATAATAATACCATGAAATATCTAATTATTGGCATTGGTAATATCGGTGCCGAATACGAAGAGACACGACATAATATCGGTTTTAAAGTTTTGGATCAATTGGCTAAAGAGAAAGGGGTCGAATTCAAAGCTGGTAGACATGGTGCCATTGCCGAAGTAAAACACAAAGGTCGAACATTAGTTCTATTAAAACCATCTACCTACGTTAACCTTAGTGGAAAAGCCGTTAATTATTGGATGCAACAAGAGAAAATATCTATTGAAAATATTATGGTTGTAGTCGATGATTTAGCATTACCTTTTGGAAAACTACGCATACGTGCTAAAGGAAGCGATGCAGGTCATAATGGGATCAAAGATATTACAAAAACTCTTGGTCGGGCAGACTACCCTAGATTGCGTTTCGGTATTGGAGATGATTTCTCTAAGGGAAGACAAGTCGACTATGTTTTGGGAGAATGGAGTAAGGAAGAGAACTTAGATCTTCCCACACATATGGATGCAGCTATAAAAGCGATTGAATCATTTGCATCTATAGGTATCGAAAGAACAATGAATTTTCATAATACGAAATAATCGCTATCTTCATATAATTATTCATTATTTGGCAAACAAATATTGGTTATGGAAGAACAAATAAGGGTAGACAAATGGCTTTGGGCGGTTCGAATATTCAAGACCCGTAGCATTGCTGCTGAAGCAATCAAAAAAGGTAGAGTTACCGTTAATGGGTATCCTGTAAAAAGCTCTCGTACAGTTAAAATCGGGGATAAGGTAGAAGTCAAAAAGCAACCAATCACATACAGCTTCAAAGTCGTTGGGATAATTGGTAAACGTGTTGGGGCAAAACTTGTACTAGACTACATGAAAGACATCACTCCTGAATCTGAACTTGCCATTCTTAAAACACAGAGATATGTGATGAATGGCATTAGAGACAGGGGGACCGGACGCCCTACAAAAAAAGAGAGAAGAGATATTGATAACTTTCAAGATTACGATGATCTCTTCGATGAAGAAGAGGACTAACGAATTAAATGACTCGTCTAATGTATATAGCTGAGAAAAAAAAGAGAGAGAATATTGCAGAGTATATTCTCTATTTATTCCAAATTGAGGACCTTATTCGCTCACAATCCTTTGCTGAGGACAAGATACATCAGAATATTGTTGAGAAATATCCGGTAGAGGATCTTGAGAAAGAGAAGATCATTCATTGGTATATGAATTTTGCTGATATGATGAAGCGCGAGCATCTTGAAAACAAAGGGCATATGCAATTCATCCATAATCAGATGAATGATCTATTCGAATTTCACTCATTGGTTGTAAAGAGTAATAAATACTCTCAATACAATGATGCATATCTGGCTGTTCAACCGAGTCTTATGGAGCTTGCTTCAAAAATGGGAGATCAGGCAGAGAATGAGATCCAAGTCTCTTTCTCTTTTCTATATGGGGTAGTACTACTTCGTATGCAACAAAAAGAGGTGAGTGTAGGGACATTAACAGTATCTAAAGAGATCTCAACCATGCTGGGCATGCTAGCCTCTCTATACAAAAAGAATCAAGAAGAAGAGCTCGATATATATTAATCACTCTTCATGTTGATAAAAAAGAGGATATTCATATCACATGAATATCCTCTTTTTATTACTTGGCTTGTATATTATCAACAAAATTACTTTAGGGAAACAATTGAAATTCCAGATCCACCAAATTGCACTGGAGCATCTTTAACATTTCTCACCATAGGCTCAACATTCAACTGTTTCCGGATAAGATCTCTCAAGATACCACTCCCTTTTCCATGGAGTATACGCAATTCACTCTCACCCAATGTAATAGCCTGATCTACAAATTGTTGAACTTTCCTCAAGGCATCCTCAGCTCTTTCCCCTCTCACATCAATCTCAGATTTAAATATTAGCTTCTCTTCTGAAATCTTTTCATTAATAAGACCTAATGTCTTATTCTTTTGAATCTTTTTCGCAGAGCTACTCGACACAACTTCTAACTTATCTTTCTTCAAGGTAGAACGAAGCATACCAAAAGCGACAATGACATTATTACCGTCCAATTCAATTACCTCTCCAACATTGGTTTGCCCTTTAATACGGATACTACATCCTACTTCTAGAGGCAAGGTCTTAATCTTTGCAATAGGGGTATCAACCCCTTTCGGTTTGACTGATTTACCTCCTTGCTGAGAAACCTTCTTTTTAATATGATCCTCTTTCTCTTGAAGCTTCTTCATCTTACGCTGAACTTTCTCATCATGAACGGATGTACTGGTAGCCACATCATCCTTAAACTCATTCAGGTTCTGTCGTAATAATCGAGTAATATCTTTATCAGCCTGACTCTCACGAATCTCTCTTACTGTTTTCTCGATAATCTTGTTCGAACTCTTCAGAAGAATATCCGCCTCCTGCTTTGCTCTCTCAATAATCTCTTTACGTTGCTTGTTTGCCTCTTTAATATCATTCTGATATTTCATTGACATCTCCTCAAGCTGCTTCTCCAGCTTTCGTATATCTGTACGTTTATTTTCCCAATAACGCTTATCTCTTAACACTTCTCTTAAGTGCTTGTCAAAATCTATATGATCTTTTCCTAACTTATCGGTTGCTTCTTGTAGAATCGTTTCTGACAATCCAATCTTCCTTGCAATCTCAAAGGCAAATGAACTTCCTGGACGTCCTATAGCCAACTGAAATAAAGGCTCCATCTTATGTGAATCGTAAAGCATTGCACCATTCTCAATACCATCACAAGAAGAGGCAAAGTGTTTTAGGTTGGTATAATGAGTCGTTATCACCCCATACACCTCCTGATTATTTAGAGTATTAAGCACCGACTCCGCAATAGCACCTCCAAGCATTGGCTCTGTACCTGAACCAAACTCATCAATAAGAATCAAACTTCTATTTGTTGTATTCTTAAGAAAAAACTTCATATTGGTTAAATGAGAACTATAAGTACTCAAATCATTATCAATAGACTGTTCATCTCCAATATCAACAAAGATCCCATCAAAGACCCCAATATGACTATCTACCTCCATTGGAACTAGCATACCTGTTTGGATCATATATTGAATCAATCCTGCACTTTTTAGGCATACTGATTTACCCCCAGCATTAGGTCCTGATATTAATAAAATACGCCCTTTTCTATTTAGCGTGATATCAAGGGGAACAATCTTTCTTCCCTCACTTTTCAAATTAGCCTCCAACACTAAGTGGCGTGCTTTGTGCCAATTCATTGTCGGATACTTATGTAGGGTTGGCATTACAGACTCTGTGTCTCTAGCAAAAACCGCTTTGGCACGAATAAAATCGATGATCCCCAATATGTCATGTGCATATAATAGTGCTTCTACATAAGGTCGAATAGAGTCCGTGAATTCCGTCAGAATTCGAATTACCTCACGACGCTCAGCATACTCTAATTCACGAATCGCATTGTTGGTCTCAACAATTTCTGTCGGCTCAATATATGCAGTCTTACCAGTGGCAGATTCATCATGAACAATCCCCTTCATCTTACGCTTAAAAGAAGACGGGACTGGAATCACCGCCCTACCGTCACGCATACTGACTGACACATCTGAATCGACATACCCCTCCTTCTGCATTCGTCTAAGAATAGAGTGCATTGTTTTAGAAACAGAAGACTGTCGAACTAAGACCTCACGACGAATGCGTGATAGCTCAGCAGAAGCATGGTCTTTAATCTTTCCATGTTTGGTTAAAATATCATCGATGCGTTGATAGATAAATGGGAATATCTCAATCTCCTTAATCACTCTCTTTAGAGACGGAAACTGCTCTAGTTCGCTACTCTTAAAAAAGTTCACCACACCACGAATAGATTCTAGCGATTTCTTTAACTCGAATAACTCCTTTTCATCAATAAAAGTTCCTTCTATTTTCGCTTTGTGAAGAGCAGGTCGGATATCACCAAAACTTATGGTTGGAAACTCTCTATCACCTAGCAGTATCGATAGAAACTCTTGTGTCTCCAACATGGCAGTTTGAATCACTTTGTAATCTTTCTTAAACTGGAAAGTACTACAAATCTCACGTCCAAGATGACTCAAGCATCTTTTCTCTAACATGATTCGTATTTGATCGAACCCGATCTTCTGCTCGAAATTAGAAGGATAAATATTATACATTCTCTTGTTATATTTTGTTCTATTTGGAAGGATAATCCCACCTATTGCTGAGGCGCAAAGATACGAAACAGAGACCACGCATGAAATAAAAACATCCTAGATATTATTTATGTTTTAAGGTAAAAACAGTTACTTCAGGCCAAATTCCAACTCTTCCTGGGTAACCAATAGAACCGAAACCTCTATTTACATATAATTGAACTCCGTTTTTTTCGTAAATTCCAGCCCATTTAGGGTAGATATATTTTACCGGACTCCATTTAAAATCTCCTATTTCAACACCAAATTGCATCCCATGTGTGTGTCCACTTAAAGTCAAATCCACCTTAGGTGTTTTACCTGCAATCACCTCCTCCCAATATGAGGGATCGTGAGATAATAGTATTCTAAAAATATCAGAATCGATATGTTCAAAAGCCTTGTCAACATCACCCAATTGAGGGAAAGGAGGTCGACCCCAATTTTCAACGCCACCTAAACCAATCGTCTGCTCTCTCTTCTTTAATAATATCGCTTCATTTTTCAGCCAACGAAATCCCATCTTCTTCTCTAATACTTCAAGTATCGCCACTTTATCTTTTTCATAAAATGGGGACAGATCATTATATGACAATTCATAGTCATGGTTTCCCATAATGGTATACTTTCCATCTTTAGCATTCAATTGTGAAAATACACGAACAAACTTATTCGCTTCTTTCGCTCTAAAATTCACCAAATCACCCGTAAATACAATAAGATCCGGGTTCAGCTCATTAATTCTTTGCACCATCTTTTCTATCGGTTTCATTCGATCAAATGTACCTAAGTGTGCATCCGAAAGCTGGACAATACAGTAGCCATCAAAATTCTTTGGTATCCTTGATGAAGTTATGGTTTGTTCATGAAACTTAAAATTGTATTTCCCCCAAACAATTCCATAGGTCATTAAAGCTATAAATGAGAGACCAACTCCAATTGAGATACAACTCACTGTATTTCTCCAACCTGCGGTACGGACCTCTATGGACATGAGCTTTTCAAAGAAGTATGAAAAGCCTCTTCCAATATCCCCAACAATAAATATGGAGCCCATAATCAACTTTGCCACCAATATAGCAAAACCAACTCCTACCATTAGATTATATCCCAAAGAAGCATTTATAATCTCTTGCTGACTGTTTAAATATATAAGGTAAAAAAGGGTCATATAAACCAATATAGATATAAACCAATAACCCCATCGATAAATGGCATTATGGTTTGCAATAGTATTCAGAATCCAACGATAAGTATAAACATCGCTCAAGAAAAACAGAGCGAATATCAAGTAAAAATTTATAAAACGCATATACACCTTAGTTTACAGAACTATATTGTTCCAATTCAATTTAGCTTTTTAAGCTTTAAAATTACAACAAAAGAAATCACACTATGTTTTGAACATAAAATGATACAGACACAAAAAAGCGGAAATCTTCTTTATCTAAGATTTCCGCTTCTAACCCCATATACAGTAAGGATTAGTCCTTCATATTATGGAAAACATTTGTAACATCGTCATCCTCTTCCAACTTCTCTAATAGCTTATCAACATCAGCTTTTTGCTCCTCTGTAAGCTCTTTTGAATCTGTTGGAATTCTTTCAAATTCGGCACCTTTAATCTCAAAGTCATTCTCTTCAAGATACTTTTGAATATTACCATAGGATTCAAATGGTGCGTAGATAACCAAAACATCTTCTTCTTCAAAGATCTCCTCCACACCATAGTCGATCATTTCAAGCTCTAGCTCTTCAAGATCTAGACCCTCTTTCATCACTACATTGAAGTGACATTTATGCTCAAACATAAACTCTACAGAACCAGTTGTTCCTAAAGCTCCGTTACATTTATTGAAATAACTACGAACATTTGCTACAGTACGTGTATTATTATCGGTAGCCGACTCCACCATAATAGCAATACCATGTGGTGCATACCCTTCGTAGGTAATCTCTTTATAATCTTTTTGGTCTTTCGAAGAAGCTTTCTTGATCGCACGTTCTACATTATCCTTAGGCATATTCGCAGCTCTCGCATTTTGAATTAATACCCTTAAACGTGCATTAGATTCAGGATTCGGACCTGCAGCCTTCACTGCAATAGCAATCTCTTTACCAATCTTAGTAAAGGTTTTTGCCATAGTTCCCCAACGCTTAAGCTTTCGTGCTTTTCGATATTCGAATGCTCTTCCCATTGTTTTATCTGTTTTTTTATTAATTCTATGTTCGAACCACAAATTTACAAGGTTTCCATTTCAAACATAGCTTTTTATAAAAAAAATTGCTTTTTGTATAAAAATCACTCTATGATATCTACGGATGTAGGTGCTGCTATTTCTTCTGGCACCAAGATCTCCATGAAAATATCTTCATCTACTTCCCCTATTAAGCCCTCTAATTTACTACTCATTCCATCTTGCAATCTTTCCCTAGCTTCGTCGACCCCTTCTGGTGAAAATGTTAGGTGTTGTTCCGAAATTCGTTTCTCTTCTGGAAAACGGTCAAAACAATTTGCGGCAACCAAAGACAGTAAACAGTTTTTAATCTGTTTCTCTTCATACCCAAGTAATGAATTTAGTTTCTCAATCAATTCACATAAAAGAAGACCTTCATAAGCCAATCGATAGTGATCTATTTGAGCTACAATATCATCAAACACTCTTCCATCAAAAGCTTTAAACATAGGCGTTCCCTTAGACAACATCTTTTTGTAAAATTGAACAGTATGAGTAGGCGATAATGATGTAATATATCTCTCATCTACATAGCCAGGAATAGCATGTTTCTTAGTCACAATACGATACTCACTTGGGGCTTTAAACACAATTTTACAACTACTCTCGAAAGTAATATATCTAAGAAAATCGATCAAGCGAACAAAACCCAAACTATAGTAGTTAAACTCGACTAGACGATACTCCATAATCTGACTAAAAATAGATATATTCAGCCCGGACCCATGCAATAGCATCTGTGCATCTGGATTTTGAGAAAGAAAAACTAAACACTCCTTTGCGATTCCAATTACCTGCTCCTTTTTCTGTAGGCGCAACGGTTCAAATTGGCGAATAAATGCCATCACAATTGGATCATTGGTGTTAACACCATCCACTTGTATCTCTGGTTTTACATACGGTTCATCTAACCAAAGAAACTGATCACTCACCGCTTCAAATATCTTATTTGTTGCACGTTGATAAGCACACCCAATCACTTTCTTGCCATATTCATGAAGTTTCTTTGCTAAGGACGAGAATCCTCCATCGCCACTTACAATAACAAACGTATCGAGATGGTCTCTTGTCAAAGCCATCTCGACAGCATCTATTGCCAACTGTATATCAGAAGCATTCTTCTGTGTTCCTTTTCCAAAGCCAAACATCTGAATGGGTTCAATTCCCAACTCATTAATATCATCACGTAGATGTTTTAGCCTAGGATCACTCCAATTAGCATAAGCACGCTGTATACACGGAAGTCCATCATTCAATTCCTGAATATTCCTGAATATTTCTTTTAATGAAAGCGTCTGAATAAACTCGGTTTTCCCATATCCCCCGATAAGATTTTCAATATCATATAAGATAGCTGTATTAAATTTCATGAACTTCTAAATTAAGTGACTGGTAATAGTGCTGTATTTTTATTGCTCGTACTCACTAATTTAACACTTAAATACAGAAAATAAAAATATCAGACCATATAAATTGGATCACCCTATTTTTTTTGCTTTTTCAATTCAATTAAAAGATCTCTTAGGTGAGCCGCTTCTAGGAAGTCGAGGTTTTTGGCTGCTTCTTTCATTTTATATTCCACTTTAACTATTTCCGTCTCCAAATCACCTTTTATATTATAGGACGCTGCTTGCTCAGCAACCATAGATTGTGAAGCACTATTGGGATCATAAATCTTACGATGATCCAACTTTTGAGACTGTCCAACAATAGCCCTACTCGCTTTAATAATAGGCTTAGGTTCTAGTCCATTATCTTCATTGAACTTCTGCTGTTTTACCCTTCTATTCTCTGTAGAATCAATCGTCTTTTTCATCGATTTAGTAATCTTATCCGCATACATGATCACCCGACCATTAACATTTCGAGCTGCACGTCCTGCCGTCTGGGTTAATGATCTTTCGGATCTAAGGAATCCTTCCTTATCTGCATCAAGTATGGCCACAAGAGAAACCTCAGGAAGATCTAATCCCTCTCTCAACAAATTAATTCCCACCAAAACATCATACTGTCCAGCTCGAAGTGCTTCCATAATCTCAATTCGTTCTAACGTATCTACATCAGAATGGATATAGGCTGTTGAGATCCCTAGGTCAGTTAGATATTTTGTCAGCTCCTCAGCCATTCTCTTGGTCAAAGTGGTCACAAGAATACGCTCATCCTTCTCTTTGGTCTTATGTATCTGCTCAATTAGATCATCCACTTGATTGGTTACAGGACGCACCTCAATGATTGGGTCTAAAAGTCCTGTTGGACGAATCACCTGCTCCACAATTACCCCATCAGATTTCTCTAATTCATAGTCTGCAGGAGTTGCACTCACATATAAAATTTGATGGATAATATCTTCAAACTCTTCAAACCTCAACGGTCGGTTATCCAACGCCGCAGGCAATCGGAAACCATATTCCACCAAACTGGTTTTACGCGATTTATCTCCTCCATACATTGCCCTGATTTGAGGAATTGTTACGTGACTCTCATCCACAATCATCAAATAATCTTTTGGATAATAGTCTAATAGACAGAAAGGCCTTGAATTAACTTCGCGACCATCAAAATAACGAGAGTAATTTTCCACTCCTGGGCAATAGCCAAGCTCTCTCATCATCTCAAGATCATACTCGGTACGATCTTTAATACGCTTCGCCTCAACTGGTTTTCCATCCCTTTCGAAAAAACCAATTTGTTTCACCAAATCTTCCTGAATCTCTCGAATGGCTCTTTGGGTTCGGTCTTGTGTTGTTACGAAGATGGTAGCTGGAAAAATCACTAGCTCCTCCACTGCTTCAATCACTTTTGCAGTTAATGGATCGATGGTATAAAGCTCATCGATTTCATCTCCCCACATACATATACGATAAGCATAATCGGCATAAGCTGGATAAATATCAATCGTATCCCCTTTTACTCTAAAATTCCCTCTCTCAAAATCAATTTCTGAACGAGAATACATGGCGTCCACTAAACCTCTCAATAGAACATTACGACTGATTACATCTCCAACTTTCACCTCTGTGACATTCGCATGAAAGTCCTCTGGGTTACCAATACCATACAAACAAGAGACAGACGAGACCACTATCACATCACTTCTTCCAGAAAGCAAAGCAGAAGTTGCACTTAAGCGCAACTTCTCTATTTCATCATTTATAGCTAAATCCTTTTCAATATAGGTATCTGTTGTTGGCAGGTATGCCTCAGGCTGATAATAATCATAATAAGAAACAAAATACTCCACAGCATTGTTAGGAAAAAACTGTTTCATCTCTGCATACAATTGCGCTGCCAAAGTTTTGTTGTGACTTAATATTAGCGTAGGTTTTTGTGTCGTTTCTATCACATTAGCCATGGTAAATGTTTTACCGGAACCAGTTACCCCAAGCAATGTTTGATGTTTAACACCCTCCTCCACTCCAGCAGACAAAGATTGAATTGCTGCCGGTTGATCTCCCATCGGAGCATAATCAGATACTATATTAAATTTCATAACAGTTATCTCCTTGTCAATTTCAATACTATGGGATAATGGTCGCTATAACCACCATAGTAATTTGGTCCTCCGTATGTTTTCGATGGAGAGGTCTTTCCCAAATCTGATTCAAAAGTAAACCAATCTTCAATAAAAATTGTCGCTGGAAAAAATTTACCTCTCTGTTCCATTGGAGCGATAGAAACTCCAAGCCCTTTGTCTTTTTTTATTACATTCGAAGAAACAATCACATTATCTAACATATTCCAAATACCATGATAATTGTATGTTCCTTTACCTTGCTTATCGTAAAAATACATTAAATTATACAATGCTCCATTGTTAGGCATCGCAGTCAGATCTTTAGGCAACTCCATTGCACGAAGCACATCATTCAATGCATACTCATTCGGATCTTCATTCATGTCACCCATAATCACAATATTCGCCTCTGGGTCGTCTGCCAAAACTCGATCGACATCTCTTCGTAGAATAGAAGCAGCAACCATTCTTTTAGGTTCCGACTTCTCTGATCCTCCTCTACGGGACGACCAGTGGTTGATGTAAAAAGTATAAGTTTCTCCTGCAAGTTTTCCAGTCACACGTAGAATATCTCTGGTAGAGAATTTTGGATCACTCAATAGAGTCACAGGAAGCACTTTTTCCATCTTTGGCTTGAAAACCTTTGGGTTGTACAATAAACCAACATCCATTCCTCTGTAATATGGGCTATCAAAATGAGAAACGGCATAATTAGCTCCTTTCAATGCTTCGCTGTTAGCAAGATCTTCCAATACCTTTTTATTCTCAATCTCGCACAAACCGATAATAGTAGGTAGTTGTCCATCTCCACTTGCCTCCAACACCTTGGAAAGGTCTACAATTTTCTTTTGATATCGCTCCTCAGTCCACTTTTTGTATCCATTCGGTGTGAAATCATCATCTTTCGTTTTTGGGTCATCAATAGTGTCAAATAGATTTTCTACATTATAACTAACAATGGTTACTTGCTTTTCCGATCCATTATGGCATCCAACAAAAAAAACAGTTAAAAGCAGTCCCAATAGATAATTTAGTGTAATCTTGCTCATAGCATTAATTTATTAGTCTTGTTATTTTATCTGCACTATAGTACAAAAGCCAAGGAATATTAAAGATGATATTACTCATCTATCAATGACCAATTTGCATCTTCTCCAATAGTAGTACGATAATACTTAGTTACATCCACTACCTGCATGCCTCCATCTTGAGCTGCTTGAATCCCCAATGTTCCATCTTCAAAAACCAAACAATCTTCAGCTTCAACATCAATAAGTTCTGCTGCTTTTAAGAAAGTCTCTGGGTGAGGTTTGTGGTTTTTTACATCTTCTGCACAAACCATTTTTTCTTTTAAGAAACCCAGTCCTAATATATCTAACATCTTACTTGCAGAATAACGATCTCCCCCAGTTCCACAAGCCATCGGTAGCTTTCCTCTATATGCCTCTACTACACGTATTACTGGTGCAATCCCCTTAACAAGATGCATATTATTCAGATAAGCCTCTTCCTTTTCATTTGCAAAATCTGTCGCATTCCAATTTTTGCCAAATCTTTGACGTACGATCTCACATGTTTCTAATGCAGGAATTCCTGCCAACTCTAAGAAAAGTTCTTTGGTATAGTCCACTCCATATCTCTTAGCTACTTTCTGAAACACTAAAAAGTGGACAGGCATCGAATCGGCAATCGTCCCATCTATATCGAATATTAGTCCTTTAATATTTTCCGAAACTACAATTTCCTCTTTCATAAAAACATCATTTAGAATAGACAAAAATACAAAAAAAGAAAGTGTGAGAAGTTAGAAGCAATCTCAAAATTTAATTTCTATACATTTTTACACTACTTTAGTACTCTTATTTACATTATCTGATAACGACTTAAGAATGAAGAATGACATTTATATCATGGCCACACTGCCACAATGGACTATATTCCTTGGAATCATTAGCTTCTTTTGGGGAGTAATCGAGAAGAAAATAAAGTATGCAAAGATTGGAAACTATCTCTTTATTACTACAGCAGTGATCGCAATAGCCTCTCTAATGTTTGGGAACTTTGGAGTGATAAAATCCGAAACAGATACTGGAGCAGTAATGAAAGTGCTTTGTTTAGGAAATATCTTATTGGGAGCCATTGCATCATCAAATCTTTACATCCAATTAAAAAAAGACACAAACAATAATTGGCTTTCATTTGCCACTTTTGTTGTTGCTATATTCATCTTTATGATGTATTACAATGTTCTTCAGGGAGCTTTTGAGAAATAAAAAAAAGGACAGCACCACCTGTCCTTTTTACTGAACAATAAAACCAACAAATTCAAATAATGAATCCTAAACTACACTCATTTAGTCTCACTTTATTAAGAAAACAACCGTAGTTAAAATAAGTTCATCTAAAAGGTGCTTTTTTTATATTTTTTTCTCCACACTCCAACACATCCTAAACAATTCGCTAAATCAAATCATTCATCCCATGGGAATTTTCAGATTCACACCTAGCAGATATAAAGGTACAACCTTCTACCCAAAGCTATAATCGCCAAGTCCCTACTCAGCATACAATACATCCAATAAATAGAAATTTGTGCAAATGTCTCAACACTTAGCAATACTTTAACCTAACGTCAGCCAGTTGATAAAAGATGCCGAGCTGGGGCTCAGCTTTCCCAGCTCTTTCATAAAAGGCGTGCCAATTAATAGACACAAACTTCCACAACATCGATGGAATGGGATCGGCCTTACAGTCCTTTATTGTTTTGATTATATTTATCCCCAGCACTTCGCACTAGGCTAGTTACGTCCCCCCCTCTTAGGGAAAGATGAAACATAATTACATTTCAAAAAATAGCCATTAAAATACGTGGCTATATTTCAAAAACAAGAGCATCATGTTTATGCTCGCCATGGTCATTACAAAAAAATATCTACGAGGATTTATTAAATTAGGTGGCTATATATTCTTAGGTATAAATATACTTCATGATCATTC
>JAONJW010000130.1 GCA_028377305.1 Prolixibacteraceae bacterium
CTCCTTTTTAAAGAAGTACGTTCTACCTAACTATTAAAACAACTAATAATAACTACTCTAATGATAGAATTAAACCATCTAGAGCAGGTATATTAACTACTAAGAATGCATCTTTTGGCTCTACTACAAGTGTAGAGGTTATTTCATGTCCAAGTTGATCTTTAAAAACTGCTTTTCCCTCTTTTAGGTTCCAATCTTCAACAAGAGATAATGGAATATGAACTTTTACATTTTTCAAGTCTTTATTTGAGAAGTTTGAAATAATCAAAAGCATTTCGTCTTTAGACCACCGGGCATGGATAAATAATGATTTCACATAAGGATTTCCGAGGGCATCATTGAAGCGAGTAAGGTCTACATACTTGCCCATTAGTGCACTACTATTTAAAGTGAAGTTTAATAATTTTTTATAAAAGCTTCTTAAGGCCTTTTCCTCATCAGATAGTTGATCTCCATCAAATTTTCCATTATTCATCCATCTCTGATGATGAGGGACACCAATATAATCGAAAATAGATGTTCTTGAATGTGTTCCGAATCCAGCATCTTCATTTCCTGGCTCCCCCACTTCTTGGCCAAAATAGATCATGGTTGGTGATGTTCCCAAAGTTGCAGAGACTACCATGGCCGGTCTCCCTTTTAATGGATCTCCTGCAAATTCTGGCGAAGCGATACGTTGCTCATCATGATTCTCTAAAAAATGCAGCATATGATGTTCGATATCTGATGATTCCTCCACAACTGAAGCAATATTACGTGCATCTCCATGCCCTTGCATAACATGCTTTAAAGTATCATAAAGGGCAACTTTATCATATAAATAATCCATCTTTCCTTTTTTAATATAGTCACGATATAGATCAGGCTGGTAAACTTCAGCCATCAAGAAAGCATCTGGATTCTTCATCTTTATGGATGCATTCATGAAACTCCAGAATTCTACCGGAACCATTTCTGCCATATCATAACGAAAGCCATCAACCCCTTTGTCTAACCAATACAGTGCAATATCACGGAATTTAGTCCATGAACTAGGCACCTGTTTATCTTTCCAAAATGTATAGTGTGCTTTATAATCCAAAGTATCAGCACCAGCGGGAAGAAGAGGGAAATGTTTGTTGCCATCTTCATCTACTCCATAATTTATCTTCACAGTTTCATACCAATCATAGAAATGTGGCATCGCACTTCTAGATCCATTACCCGTCCATTTGGCAGGGATTTCAAAAAAATTACCATCAAGCGATGGTGCTTGGTCCCCCCCCAATGGTTTATAATTATTCAAAGCATCTGGAACTTCAAAATGACTTCCAGGTATATAATAGAAGTTATTATTAACATCAAAGACTACGGACGTATCGTCTTTAGCACCAAAATTTAGCTCAGGCTTGATAGTACTATTATAATAACGAGCCACATGATTCGGCACAATATCAATGATTACCTTCATTTGATGTTTATGGGTACGCTGTACAAGTGCCTCAAACTCCTCCATTCTTTTAGAAGGATCTACTGACATATCAGGATCAACATTATAATAATCTTTTACTGCGTAAGGCGAACCAGCTCTCCCTTTCACAATATCTGGATCATCATTTACAATTCCATAATTCGTATAATCACCAACCAGCGCATGATGTGGTACTCCTGTATACCATATATGTGTTACACCAAGATTCTTGATCTCAGATAAGGCTTTATCGCTAAAATCATTATACTTTCCTACACCATTCTCCTCCTTAGTTCCCCAAGCTTTGTTGGTTGTATTGGTATTACCAAAAAGTCGAGTAAATACTTGATAAACGACCACCTTTTTAGGAGTTTCTTCCATTATCGTATCTACTTTTGATTTACAACCAAAGCACACTACCCCTAAGAGAAATAATATCGATAAGTTTTTTGAATTCATCATTTATTCTTTAATTTAAACTAAGGTTCTTGATCTAAATTTTAAGCAAGCTATAAACATCCACACAAAACAGCAAGGTGGATTGTAATATTTCATTACGCACACGTTTTCACAAACGTTTGCATGTAATATGTTATATAACACATCTCAAAATTGACTAATATATATAAATACTCTAGGATGAAAATTACCATATTAATAGACAATGTATCCCGTGAAGGTTGGATATCAGAACATGGTCTTTCATTGTTTATTGAAACAGAAAAGACACAAATTTTGTTCGATATGGGACTAACAGATGGATACCTAAGAAATGCCGAAAAAGCAGGTATTTCACTAAAAAACGCCACACGTATCTTAAGTCATGGTCATTGGGATCATGGTAATGGGTTAAAGTATATCAATGGTGGCAAACTAATTGCTCATCCAGCGATTTTCACTAAAAGGTATAGAGACAAAGATGACTCTTATTTAGGACTAGAGATGAATAGACTGTCTCTTTCAGAAAAATTCGAGCTGCAACTCTCTAAGTCTCCTGTTTGGCTTACAAGTCATATCGTATTTTTAGGAGAAATTCCTCGAAAATATGGGAACAACACCAACTTTCATCTAGAAGATCGATCACCTGATCATATATTAGATGATTCGGCTATTGCTACCATAACGGACCAGGGGATTCATATTATTACAGGCTGCAACCATGCCGGCTTGATCAACCTTATAGATCATGCATTAGATGTAACGAAAGCCAAAGATTTACTTAGTATAACAGGTGGATTACATCTTAAGAAAGTTGATACAGAACTAGAAAAACAGATCAATTTTTTAACAAGGTTTAGACAACTAACTTTGGTCCCCTTACACTGTACGTCTCCTATCGTAATTGAAAGGTTAAAGAAGTCACTTCATGTAGTTACGCCAAGAATTGGAGAAGCGATTAATTTTACATAAGGACCCTGACTTTTTAATAAAAACTAGTACTTGATTTCAATTGTTTATATTTACACATTTTCTCAATAAAAATGACGCTCTTAATGGTCCTGAGGTGTAATTAATGACCAAATTTATTCTACTTAAACGTTAAATCAAGAAAGGATGAGATCTCCGTTTATAAACTGAACATATCGACCTACACCTTGTTTACTTCAACAAAGGACTATAACAATATTGCTTATGGGAACTAAGACAATACTACTAAACAGAGAAGAGTTCATCAACAGAGTAATGGACTTTACAAAAAATATGGAATGGCGTTACAAAGGGAATAAACCTTGCATAATTGATTTTTATGCTGACTGGTGTGGTCCATGTAAAGCGATCTCACCAATTCTTGAGGAACTTGCAGCAGCATATCATGAAGATATTTTTATTTATAAAGTTGACACAGAAAAGGAAATTGAGTTAAGTGCCTTATTTGGAATTCAGAGTATACCATCACTACTATTCGTTCCATTAGATGGGAAAC
>JAONJW010000131.1 GCA_028377305.1 Prolixibacteraceae bacterium
TGATGATTCCACTTCATTACTATAAAAATAGAATAAAATATCACAACACAAATAGTTCTTATGTTATAAGACAGAAAACCAAATCTTTAACAACATAAAATTCCTATATATCATCTATTAAGTCCAAATAGACTAAAACGAGAACATGAGACTTACATTGTATAGACGCCCTGTTAAGTAGTTTGGTACTCCATATTGATTAGAATTTATGTCTGTAATCCAATAATATGAGATTGTATTTGACATATCGAACATATTAAAAATATCAAAAGCTAACCATGCTTCTTCAATCCACTTACTTTTCCCTTTTTCTAGGAGTGTTCGAGAAAAGCCGACATCCACTCTCTTATACATTGGCATTCTGAAGTATTGGTCGGTTTTTGTAGCCTGAGGTGCAGTAAAAGGAAGACCTGAAGAAAGATAAAAAAGCAATTTCATTTTGAAGTTCTTATTTCCTGGCAGGTAATCTTGATAAAATAAGTTAAAATTAATTCTTTCATCAGATGGACGAGGAATATAACCATGAACATCACCTATTATATCTTCCTCTGTCTTCATAAAAGAGAGACTAATCCATGAATCAACACCAGGTACAAATTCTCCTGCCAACTTCATATCTATCCCTTTGCTGTAACCACGACTTACATACTGAGGCAAATATTGAATATAGACATTATCGACAAGATATGGAATCATATTTGACAACTTCTTATAATATGCCTCCACGGAAAACTTAAGTTGTCTATTTCCCATAGAAAGCGGCTGACTATATCCCAAAATATAATGAATGGCTCTCTGAGGTTTCAGATCAACATGAAACTTTCCATCCATACCCTTAAACTCTTTATAAAATGGCATCTGTTGATAAACTCCCCAAGCAAGGCGAAAGGTTTGATTTTTTCTAAATTTTAAATTCATCGAAGCTCTTGGGCTCCAAATACTCTTTTCTAGATAGTCCCAATATTGGTAACGAAGCCCCGTATTCAATCCGATTTCCACACTTCCCATAGGAAAAAATAAGTTGTCTGAGATATATCCTTGATAACGATTCGTTACCAAACTCTGTTGCATCTTATAGTTTGATGTGACTTGAATTATATCACTAGTATTCGGCAAAAAGTATCCAGATGAATCATATACAGACCAGCGCCTACTATCTTCATAAAGATCTTCTTTCTCTAGTTTGGCTCCAATTTGTAGTCGATGAAAATCATTGAAAAATTTATAATCTAACTGTAGTGTTCCTATTGTTATATTGATCTTCTCATTTGCATGCTTCATATCTGTTCCTATTCCAGCATGATTCTCAGTATCCTGAGTTGGATTAGACGTATCATTCCCTGCTTTTTGCAAGTAATATTGGCCCATGATATCATATCTCACCCGTTCTTTATTGTCCCATCTAGATCCCACTAGTGAGAGTTGGCTATTCGGGGTTAGTTTCCAATTTAGTTTTAGGGCATTAGTATAATTCATAAAATGATCCTTTTCCTCTCCATCATAATATATCATAAAATGAATTGGATTGTTTATTGTGCCAAATTTTGTCTCTCTAGAAGAAGGTTGAAACGAGTACTCATTCTTAGAAAGAAAGAACAAGTAATCTAAAGACAAATTCTTTGCGAAGTCATAAGAGACCATACTTTGAATATCACAAAATACCGGTGTATAATCCCCTTTCTCATCTAATCCAGACAACATATAATTTGTTGTCTTATATCTTAATCCTACGTTATATGATAGACGTTTTATGCGACCCTCGGTATGCAAACCAGCACCTAATAGACTAACATCTACACGACTCTTCAACTTGTTAGTTTTCTTATATTGAACATCTAACACAGAAGACAATTTATCGCCATATTGCGAAGAAAATCCTCCTGTAGAAAACTGCACTTTATCCACCATCTGTGGATTAATAGAACTTAACCCCTCTTGCTTTCCAGATCTATACAACAATGGTTTATGAATTTCAATTCCATTGATATACATTAAGTTCTCATCGAAATTACCACCACGAACAGTATATTGATTACTCAACTCATTACGGCTATGTACACCAGGTTGGGTTTTTAGAACACGTTCTAAACCACCTGAAGCACCTTGTGCCATCTGAACACTCTCTATGCCAATAGTCTTCATTGAACTTTTAGATCGTACACTTTCCACTTCTACCTGACCAATCTGTAGTTGAGAAGATTTTAAAATTATCTGCAACGGTTTCTTTAAACTGTAATCGACGCTTAAACTATAAGTCTCATAAGATATATGCCGAATCATAATCGCCTTTACAGATATGGGAACATTTAACTCAAAAGTACCATCAAGCTCAGTCGTGACAGCAATCTTTAAACTTGGGACCAATACCGTCGCCCCATCAATGGTTACTCCACTTTCATTCTTGATAACGCCTTTAAGCAACCATGTTTTCTCTTGCCCCGTAGCAGTCCATGTCAACTGAATAATAAAGACAAAAATAATGATATGTCTAATCATACTTTATTTAAGATACAATATTGTGTAAAATGTAAAAGCAATCTACTCTCTTTTTATAACTCATTTTTTTTATCAATAGTATGCCATTGGACACAAAAAAGAGAGATTCTTTTTTACAAAATCTCTCTCTTCTTTTTTACACTTAGGTCGGACTACCAAATAACTGCTCTTTCTTCCTCGAGCAAATACATTTCATCTCCCTCTTTCACTTCAAAAGCTTCATAAAACTCAGGAACATTTCGTAGAATTCCATTTGTTCTATACTCTCCTAATGAGTGAGGATCGGTTTTTGTACGTCTTAATTTTTCTGCTTTACGCATGTTGTTTGCCCAAACATGTGCATAGGCTAAGAAAAATCTTTGATCAGGAGTAAAACCATCAATTTTATTATCGTTCTTCTTCACCTTCTGAAATGCTTGATATGATATATTTACCCCACCAAGATCAGCAATATTTTCACCCAGTGTCAAGCGACCATTCGCATGAACAGTATCCGCAACAATAAAGCTATTATATTGCTTTACTAACTTATCAGTACGACCAGTAAAACGTACAGCATCATCTTCTGTCCACCAATTATTATAGTTACCATCTTTGTCATATTTACGACCTTCATCATCAAATCCATGAGTCATCTCATGACCAATAACCACCCCAATAGCACCATAATTCACCGCATCATCAGCATGCAAATTAAAAAATGGAGGCTGAAGAATTGCAGCAGGAAATACGATTTCATTCATGCTTGGAGAGTAGTATGCATTCACAGTTTGTGGCGACATTCCCCACTCTTTCTTATTCACAGG
>JAONJW010000132.1 GCA_028377305.1 Prolixibacteraceae bacterium
CGGATTTTAACGGATCTTTTGTCTATGCTGCAACCTGCACTGAAGGTCTGAGTATCTTAAGTCCAGAGTTATTTCTTGTATCATTAAAATTTATATATAGGTCATTATAAAGAAAGTCTAATTTTGTGGTTTGAAAGGTCGTCGTTCATCGTTTATATCTGTTTCTCGCAACGTAAATATAATATGAATTAGCGCCTTTTTATTATGTCTGTATTTTATGAACAAGCCCTGCACTTGAATATAAAGTTGTAATTTTGATTCATATAGCCTTTATATTGCACTTGCTGTTGGTTTTCACATAGCCCCCGTAGATTATTATACATGAGTTCACTCCGAATACTGTTATTTCTGTGTTATACTTCATCTTATTAGGAAAGTGAGATTTTATAAATGGATATATAATATGTAAAGTACTATATTTGTTGAGCAATTATTGGAGGATGCAAATAAATGAAAGATGCTTTATCTGTATATATGTTAATATTACGGTGATATATCGCAGTGGATTCATTTTTGTCTGTTTACTAACCCTTATTTATTATCTAATTTAAATTTTATGAGAAAATTATTGTTCCTGTCCTGTGTATCTCTTTTATGTAATTCCTGTGGTTTTATATATCAAAAGAATAGAGTCAACGAGAAGATGGAATATACTCAAACGGAAGAGGTTGAGGGAGTGATACATGACGATCTTGATACTGCCTTATTCTTTGATGTTGAGGACCCAAAGTGTCCGATATATTTGTCATCCAATGGTGTGACTATTAAAGCCCGAAAGTGGGCACGACCTGGGGATAAGGGGGTGATTAATGGAAAAGAATATGTAGTAGTTGATCGTGCTACTCTTTATCGAAACGCTGTAACCAAAAATATCTCTCATTATGTAACTACTCGCGTTACCAATATGTCTAATCTATTTTATTGTGACACTACTTCTTTAAAAGATGGAGAGAAACGCTCTACGTTACGTGCCTATGGTGAGATCCCTAAAGAATCGTATAAGAAGTTGCAGGAGGTTCTATCTACATGTGATATCTCTCATTGGGATGTCTATAATGTAACAGATATGTCTAATATGTTTCGAAATACTGAAACATTTAATGGGGATATTCGACAGTGGAATATTTATTGGCTGGTTAATATGTCTAATATGTTTCGTGATGCCAAACAGTTTAATGTTGATATCGGGAACTGGAAGTCATATCGCGCGACCAATATGTCAGGAATGTTTTGGGGTGCTGAATCATTTAATCAGAATTTAGACTACTGGGAAACCGATAATGTGGAGGATCTATCTAATATGTTTAGAGATGCTATTAGTTTTGAGAAAGGAGTTGGTAACTGGTCATTATGGAGCTTAAAGAGTAGTGCTGGAATGTTCTGGGGTGCCCGAAAGTTTAATCAAGACCTAATACATTGGAATTTGTCTCATGTGGTTGATATGTCTAATATGTTTAGAGGAGCAGTTCAGTTTAATGGGGAATTAAATTATGTTGATGCTTCTGAAGCGACCAATATGTCTAATATGTTTCGTGGTGCAAGTTCCTTTAATCAAGATTTGAGTAAATGGAAATTCCCTAAAGTGACTGATATGTCAGGAATGTTGTCCAATGCAACGAGTTTTAATCAAGATATTAGTCATTGGGATGTTTCGAATGTGACTGATATGTCAGGAATGTTCTCCAATGCGGTTAGTTTTTCTGGAGATCTTAGTGAATGGAATGTATCGAAGGTGCAAGAGATGAAAGGAATGCTATATAATACGTTTAGCTTTAAGGGGGATAATATTCCATTGGGGTTTAGGAATAATGAAGAGATCTATGTGGCATGCAAACGGTATTCAGAGAATGTATCCTCTGATCAAGACTCCAATAAATTGTTTGCTATAAAATCAGCACTTCCTATTTCAGATCCTAAGTGTCCAATATATATGGCAAAGAATGGTGTGACCATTAAGGCTAAAGATTGGGCAAAGGTCGGTGATGCAGGGCTATTTGATGGAGAAGTGTATGTGGTTGTGGATCGAGAGATGCTCTATCGCAATGTCACAACTGCAAATATATCACACTGTGTAACCACAAAAGTTACAGATATGTCTGGATTATTTTATGCCTATCCTAAAGTGATATCTGTTTATGGTCGATCACCTTTGGGGGATAAAATAACTGATATTGATCGTGATTTTGGTGCGATTCCAGATAGTAGTATACATCAGTTGACTTATCTATTATCTACTTGTAATATTTCTCGATGGGATGTTTCGAATGTGACAAATATGAGAGGTATGTTTGCTTGCGTGACATCATTTAATAAAGATCTGTCTCATTGGGATGTCTCTAACGTGAAAGATATGTCTGCTATGTTTTGGAATGGATGGGAGTTTAATCAAGATATATCTCATTGGGATGTCTCACAAGTAGAAGATATGTCGATGATGTTCTTGTTGGGCAAATCTTTTAATCAAAATCTTAATCTTTGGAATGTCTCTAAGGTCGCAGATATGTCAAAGATGTTTTATAAAGCGAAAGAATTTAATGGAGATATCAGTGGCTGGGATGTTTCTCAAGTGGAAGATATGTCTTGTATGTTTTTGTTGGCAAAATCTTTTAATCGTGATCTTGATAATTGGGATGTCTCTAGTGTGACGGATATGAGTCATATGTTTGGTAATGCTTCTCGGTTTAATCATGATCTTGATAATTGGGATGTCTCTAGTGTAATCGACATGAGTTATATGTTTAATGAAATACCCGACTTTAATGGACGAATTGGATCATGGAATGTGTCTAAGGTTAAAAATATGACTTCCATGTTTTGTTCGGCAGAAAGCTTTAATCAAGATCTTAATTTATGGGATGTTTCTAATGTTAATGACATGTCCATGATGTTTGAAGGTGCTGACTGTTTTAATGGAGATATCAGTGGTTGGGACGTCTCAAAAGTGACGGACATGTCAGAGATGTTTTATAAAGCGAAAGATTTTAATGGAGATATCAGTGGTTGGAATGTTTCTGAGGTGACGGATATGTCTAGCATGTTTTATAAATCGAGTAGCTTCAATGGGGATATCAGTAAATGGAATGTTTCCAAAGTGACAGATATGTCTAGCATGTTTTATGAATCGAGTAGTTTTAATAGAGATCTTAGCCAATGGAAT
>JAONJW010000133.1 GCA_028377305.1 Prolixibacteraceae bacterium
AGAGCACAAATTAAGGAAATACAAACTGGTACAAACTCTCAGATCGATCAGTATCTTAACCAATTTGAAAAAATGAATAAGACTCTTGAGAAAAGAGAAAGAGATATTAGACTTGAGAAGCTCAAGGTCGAACAAAAAGACGATGAAGTGGCACAAATGAAAAAGCTAATTCAAGAACAAAAAAATATTCAGAGTAATATCAAGATAGAATTAGCTGACGCACTACTTGGGTACATTGATAATGGAATCACCATTATGAATCAAGAAGGTCGTGTATATGTTTCTTTTGCGGAACAACTTTTATTCAATGTAGGAGAATACAGTGTAGACACCAAAGGAAGTGATGCTATAAAAAAGCTTTCAGAGGTACTTGCTCAAAATAAGGATATTCAAATTATTGTAGAGGGACACACAGATGATCTAACAATGAAGAAAGATAGCCCATTTGAAGATAACTGGGATCTTAGCGTTTTAAGAGCAACATCTGTTGCAAGAGAAATTCTAAAAAACAAAAAGATTAATCCGAAAAGGATTACGGCTGCAGGTCGAAGTAAATTTTACCCGATAGACACATCTAAAACACCTGAAGCAAGACAAAAGAATAGGCGTACAGAGATTATCTTAGCACCAAATATGGAGAAACTATTCGAGATAATTGAAGATAAATAATAAATATAAGCTGTCTTTGGTCATCTAAGACAGCTTATATTTAAATGCTATATCATGAAATCAATCAATGGAGTTGGTGATGATTGATATCGCTGCAATTCCTTTAATCCTAATGAAATTAATCGATCTTTTGCTAAACGATAATTTCTCAAAAGATGTTCTCGTTTATGAGTATCTGAACCAATAGTGAATTGCACGCCTTCCTCTATAAAAATAGTTGTCATTTCATCGCTTGGAAAGAAATCTTTACATGGTCGACTATATCCACTTGTATTATATTCCACCATCACACTTTTTTCAACTAATACCTTTGCCACCTGGCGGTACAAAGACTTAAAATCCTTTGTTGGATAGTAGTTATATTTCTTGATTAAGTCGGGATGAGACATCGTATTAAACATTCCTGATTCTACACCAGCAACAAAATTCTCATAATACAATTCATATAGTCGGTTGATTCCATATTTTGAATAGATCGGATGTTTGGGATCTGAATCGAAATTGTCTCCATTTATAAAATGAATAGACCCCATCACATAATCAAATGGATACTTCGATAATACGGCTTTTGTCTCCTCTATGCGATCGGGGTAGAAATCAACCTCAAGACCTAACAATACATTGATTCGATCTTGGCTTTTCTTGTAATACAAGACCTCTTCAACCATCTTTGAAAGCACCTCTTCTGTAGTTGTCCAATTATTTGGATAATATCCATAATGATCAGAGAATCCAATCTCTTCAACTCCAAGTTCAATAGCACGATCGATGATCTCTTGATGCGTTGCAGTTCCATCTGAATATCTTGTATGAATATGATAATCAAAAATCATAACTACTTCTTATTAAAAGATAAGGGATTAACTCTAATATTCTTCACATATATCTCCCCTCCTTGATTAAACAGAATAATCTTTGGTGCCTTCTGTACATAATCTACAGAGACACTCATTACTTTAGCCCCATCACCATAGTAGAAATCTATAAAACCATTATCTACAACGATCAGAACTTTTGAATAGTCATCCACTGGCTTAACAGCCATTTCTCCACCTGTACATTGATAAATATTCTGCTTCTTATAATACCTTAACTCATAACCAGAACTCTTTGACCCTACTTTGAAGAGAAACCCATAAGAGGTCACATCATTATATTTAATATTACCTTCCAAAACATATGCATCACCAAACTTGCCGCTTAGCAGGTTCTTCCCAAGTCCAGGAATCATCTTCTTATCCTCTTTAGCTATACCCTTCTCCATAGTTATACCTTTGATATATGGAGAATAATAGAAGTTATCATCCTTAGAGATTACTATCTTCGGTGAAGATAATTTCAATCCACAATTAGCTTGATAGAAGTTATCTTCAGCCAATCCCCCCATAAATACAATATCATCACCCACAGTAGTAATTAGAGTCTGGCAATAACCACCACCATAATCTATATGACGTCGAGAGATTATACTTGAGTTCCCTTTTTTAGTAAAGTCCATTTCGTAACAGTTATCTCCTAACAACACAAACGTTTTACCATTATTTTCAAACATCTCAGGCCTCGGACAGTTTTCGTTTATACGACACACCTGATTCCATAAAGTAAGATCTGATGAAGTAAAAACACTAACCTGTTTACCCTTTATATCCGTCAAAAATATGACCCAACTATTCAAAATTGAGTTCCACTTCATTGTCGGTAATGACAGTGACGAAATATCGACACCTGAAATAGTAAAAGATATATCCGTACTCTTCCACTCATCTTGTTCAAGTACCTTTAATTGAAATTCTTTATCTTTCAACTCAATCATATATATATTAGATGAGTCTCCTAGTTTATTACCATAATCCTCAAAAACACCCCACGTAATCGATTTATCTATAGAAAATGGGGCATTATTAATGACCTTCTCATGCCAATGAAATAAATCTTCCGAAACAGCCTGTTTTAAGACAATATTACTATTGTCTTCATCTGCCATTCGCTGTGTGTAAAAAAGCTGATATCCACCATCCTTATTAATTAATGTGGTAAAATCTATTACCTCATTAGTATTATAAAAATGGAATAGACTCCCCTTTATATCATTAGAAATTTTAGCACTAACAATTACAGAATTTAATAGCAGTATAATAATTAAGAATATTCGTGGTCTAGAGTTCATCATATTTGTTATTTCATATAAGATAATTACTACATTAAAGAAACAAAGAAAATATCATATATCAATAATTGCCAATCATATAACTAGGTAAAACACACTACTAAAAATCCTAAATTTAATAGTTAATATCTCCTAAGCTCGGATTCACAAATAGAGAATATGAAGATATCCTGTAATAAAGAATCAAATCCTTGTAAAACAACAGTGATCTAC
>JAONJW010000134.1 GCA_028377305.1 Prolixibacteraceae bacterium
AAGAGGCGAGACGAGATTACCTGCCTGATGTAAAAGTTGAAGCCTCGGGAACCTATTTAGATCCTGAGATAGCTAAAGCCTCTTTTGGACAGAAGGCAGAGATGACCACTGATATTTCGTTAGAACTATCTCAAGTGATCTACTCCTATGATGCCAGCAAAAATATCCAAATAAAGAAGCATTTAGCTAAAGCTGAAAAGTTCAAATTTACTGCATCACAGATTGACATGTTGTATCAAGTGACAGGTAGTTATTTAAATGCATTGATGTTGCAAGAGAAACTACAGATTGCTTACCAAGATCTGCAACTCACCGAGCAACATCTAGAGGTGGCCAAGCAGAAATATATTCTTGGTCAATCGAGTAAATCTGATGTATATCGTTTACAGAACCAAAAGATTGGTCAAGTGCAACAGATTATCACTAATAATGCCCAATTACAAGAGGTTATTAAAGGACTCAATGTGCAGATGAATAATGAGGTATCCGACTCGATCACTTTGTCCACTAATTTACTGGATCTATCCCATATCAAGTCACAATATTATCCGATAAACAGTCGCTTAGCATCTAAAGATAAGTGTCATAGTTTAAAAGCTAGTTTGGTGGCATATGTATGGGAAAACACCCCATCTTTAAGATCAATACAGAGCCAACGTATGGCCCTAAACGAGAAGATGAAGATCTATGGCAAAGGGAAGTGGATACCTACTATAAGTGCATATGGAACCTATAGTAATACCGTCCTTCGAGAAGGAGAAGGCGCATCCACCTCCCTTCCAGCAGGTTTTTCTGCAATGCCAACGGAGATGTATCAAATGGGGGTGAAATTAAGCTATCCCATTTTTAATCAAAATAAACGCCCTATAAAGAGAAAGATAACCAAAGTAGAACTACAGCAGATGGAATCACAAGAGTCCTACCAAAAGAAGATGTTAGAGCAAGATATCTCTTCTAGCATCTTGACATTGAAAGGTGAACTACAAAAGATTGAGCTTGCCGACTCCAATGTGGAGATTAGTAAAAAGTCATTGGATATGATCCAAGAGAATTACGCACAAGGGCAGTGTGCACTCATTGAGGTGATTGATGCACAAAATAGTTACATAAAATCTAAACACCAAAGCATCATTGCTAAGCTTGATTATTACAAAACGCTAATGGAAGTAGAGAAGGCGACAGGATACTTCTTCTCTCTTCATACAGCCGAAATGAACGAAAACTTTCTATCACAACTATAATTTATTGATGAATAAGATGATTCGATTAAAATCCATATCCACAATTATTTTTTCCGTTTTTTGTCTGTATATGCTGACTGCATGTTCAGATAAGAAACAACCCAAGAAAATAACTTATCGCCCTGTGGCATACATCACTATGCAGCCTTCAACGCAGCATAGTTTGGACTACTATTCTGGTAATATTAAAGCTGCCAATGGGGTGGCACTGAGCTTTCGTAAAACAGGCACAGTCAGTAAAGTTCATGTTAAAGTGGGAGATAGAGTGAAATATGGCGAAATGCTAATGTCCCTTGACCACACCAAAACAGTGCTCTCTATCGAGAAAGCGATGACACAGAAAGAGAGTCTTTTGGCACAGATGAACATACAAAAGTCAAACTTCCAAAGGATCGAAAACCTCTATGCCAAAGATCTTATTGCGTTGAACGATTACGAAGTGGCTAAGAATAGTTTGACCAGAGCCAATGCCGATTACATCACGGCTTGTCGAGAACATGAATTACTACAAGAAGAACTACAGTACGAACGTATCTATGCCCCTCAATCCGGTGTGATTGCAGAAGTGCTTGTTGAGAAGAACGAAACCGTTACCTCAGGAACTTCTATGGTCAAAATGAATGTAGGTAATGCCTTGGAAGTGATGGTGAACCTGCCCGATCAGATGATCAATCAAGTGAAAAAAGGCAATCACTATAAGATGAATATTCCTGCCATAGATGTTCACCATCTTGATGGGATAGTGACAGAGGTTGCTCCTAATGTCAACCAATCAACTGGACTATACGGTATGACCTTACAGTTGATTTCTCCGTTATCAAATATTCGCGAAGGAATGGTGGCCAAAGTGATGATAAGCCCAACAAATATCGATAAGAGCGCATTGCGTGTACCTATGACTAGCTTGATAGAGAAGGAATCAAAACATTTTGTATTCGTACTCACTCCAATAAATGATAGTTTGGCAGTAGCGGAACTACGTCATGTTACTGTAGGCAAAAACAGCAGTAGTGGAATGACCATCCTTAAAGGACTTAAAAAAGGCGATCGTATTGCTACGGCAGGACTACAGACATTAATGGATAAACAGAAAGTACTGATAAAATAGAGCCACGAACAATGAATATAACAGAGTTTTCAATCAAGAAGAGCCGAATCGTGATGTCTATTCTCATGATGGTTCTGATCACAGGGGTAATAAGCTATAGTTCACTCTCTAGAGATAGCATGCCTCCTTATACCGTTCGTGTAGCATCTATTGTCTCCTCGTTTCCGGGGGCTTCTCCTCAAAGAGTGGAGAATCTGGTGACAGATAAGATCGAAGAGGTTGCCCTCGAACTACCCGAATTAAAGAAGGTGACAAGTACCTCTAGAATGGGGCTTTCAGTGGTTAATGTAGAGCTAAAGATGGATGTCTCTCCCAATAAACTACAGGATGTATGGGATCGTCTGCGCTTGAAACTTGAAGCACTAAATTCTCTACCATCGGTAGTGAAGCCCAACCTTCAGGATGAAGGCATTGGCGAAGTATTTGGTATTGTCATGGGACTCACAAGTGATGGTTTCGAGTACGACCAGATGAAAGAGGTCGCAGAAGAGATAAAAAACGAACTGATCATGCTCGATGGTGCTGCCAAAGTGGAGATCAACGGAATTCAGCAACAACAGATACTGATTGAATATGACAATGCAAAACTACAACGTTTAGGCATCTCTCAAGAGACACTCAAGCAGCAGATTGGTTCTACAAATATTCTTGCTAGTGGAGGAATGATACATGTCGATAAACACCGTG
>JAONJW010000135.1 GCA_028377305.1 Prolixibacteraceae bacterium
AGAGAAAGCGCTTTACTCATGTGGCTTTTGATTGTGGGGATCTTAATATTCAAAAGCTGACCGATTTCTTTTTGTGTAATATGTTCTAGCTTTCCTAATGTAAAGACCTCCTTGCTTCTTTGAGGGAGGTCTTCGAAACAACGATCAAATTTTTGCTTTAGCTCTTGATATTCTAGGTAGTTTATCTCTACAAATTGTTGTGAACTCTTGACCTGTATTTCAATATATCTTTGGTGACAACTCTTTCTTCGTAAATGTGTAACACATCGATTTTTGACTGCTTTGAATAGGTATGGTCTACTTATATCCTCTTCAATAGATTTATTGGTGGATAGTGAGAGAAATAGGTCCTGAACGATGTCTTTTGCCGTCTCATTATCTCCTATAATGGATTTTGCATAGATGCATAGCATTTCATAATTGGCATTAAAAAATTGGGTGATAATAGCAGACCTAGATTTCATAGCATCAGTGTATAGTTTGTATCCCTAAGATAACAATGATATCAGTAATAGTCAAGGATAGGCTGCATACATTAGATACAGCTTACCCTCGACTAAAAAACTATTTCATATCGACTATATTCACTTCTGAGATACAATTATATCCTGAACTACCTCCTTTTAATTCTAATCTTAAATATCGTGCATTTACTGGATTAATGAATTTGATTTTGATTAACTCTGCAAATGACGTTGGGTTATTAAATGTGGTATAGTATTGATAAGTCCAAGTCACATTGTCCATACTAGTATATACTGCCACATAAGAAGGAGTATAGCTAAAATTTTTTCCACCGTATGCACCTGGAGTTAATACGATACCATCCATAATCATATTGGTATTCATATTGATGGTTGTAATGAAGTTTTGTTTTAAAAAATAACTTAGCTTATTACCATCTAATAAGTTGGTGACATTGCCATATCCTCCCCCATTTGCCTTAATACTCCAACTAGAACGATCAACATACTCATCCAATAGAGAAGAGGCATCTTTAGCAATATTGTTAATCACAACCTTGAAGATAAGATAATGAGTCGCAAGATTTGAACTCACAGAGACTCCTGCCCCATTTGCTTTCACGATTTGAATAGGAAGCATATATTCTCCTGCCTCTTTAGGGTAATTCTTAAATTTGATAACAAGAGGTTCACTACTAGATAGGGATTGGCTTTTAATGGTTATTTTATTGTCATTGGGAAATTCGATAGCACTTGCCTCCATTTGTAAATATGAGGTTTCATGTTCTAGATTATATTCTTCAACTAGATCTGGTTGTGCTTCAAATTGAATACTGACGTTTTCATATGGTTCTTTAGTAATTCGAGCTACTATTTCAACTTGTTCCTTATCAACAGTTATATCTTCGGATATGATAACCTCAATAATACTTTCATTAATGGGATCTATTTGACTATTGATAAACACTTTCATGTTAGTATTTAACACTTCTTCATTTTGTTCACATGAAAATAGAGTTACTCCAACGAAGAGAATAAATAGGATATATTGGGTCTTTAATTTCATCATTGTATAATTCTTTATATTAACTGCTAATTTAATTCTGGTACTTTAACATTATGTACCCATGTAATACCGCTTAATGTGATATCCCTCTTATTTGGAGAGCTATCTTTAAGAATATCACCTTCACCCTCATTTATTCTCCAGTATCCAATCAAACCTTTAGTATTAGGATCTAATGCATACATATTATCTTTAATCTGGTTTTGGCTTCTTACGGTACTAAAAAACCGGACCTCACTAAGCAATCCTTTAAAACTGCCAAATCCGAAATTATTGATCTCGTATATCTTGCCAACCTCTGCACCGACATTTAGATCAACTTCTCCATCGATATATATTTTGAATGTGGCTCCATCAAATACCATAGCGATATGATACCATTGTTTTGCTGTAAAGTGGGTGTCAGAGTTTACCTGTGCATTAATTCCCTTCACCTGGAATTGGTCTTTATCAATTACCACATCCCCAAATCTTGAATATATCTCTGTTGGATATGCCCAAAACATGGCCTGATTATTTTTGTAAAAAGCATCTACCTTACATCTGAACTCAATGGTCCATGAAGATAGATTCAAATTCTCATCCATCTTAAAGTTGGCAGGGCTATTCTCAAACTTTGCAACATTGGTAATTATTATTCGTTGTAGTATTAATAGCTTAGTTTTTGCTGCATCTACAATCGGTACCCCATTGGCATTGTTAATAGATATTGGAATTGCATACTTATTACTTTCTGGGAGCTTATCATCAAGTTTATTGATATGTATCTTTATAGGCTTAGAATTTATCTCTCCCTTCTCAATTGTAACCTGTTCATCACTAATAGTGAAATACTCTTCAGGAAGAGCAACTAAATTTGTACCATTCTTTTTATTGTAGGCTTCAATAGCATCCGGATCGATTTCTAGACTCGCAGAGATATCATCACTAAAAAGATTTCCAAGCCTAACAGATAGAAGGTAGTCAGCCCCATCCTCCGTCACAACCACCTTTTCTGTGGTCTTCGTTTCAGCTTGACTAATATATACTCCGTTATCAATTTCAGAATATTGGTCCTCTTCGCATCCTGTATTTAAACAGAATAGTAAGGTAATTAGGTAAAGTATGTATATTCGTTTATTCATAGCGTTTGTTATTGTACTGCAGGGTTCATGATCTGTATAGCATCTCTGAGGTATTTGTAATCCGGGTTATGAACATATTCATATTCCATATGATAAGTTCCAACTCCCCCTTTTCTTCCATCTTTAGGATTCCAACGCGCCATTCCTTGTAAAGAGTTCATCTCAACACCATCTTTGTAGAATGTTACACCTCCATTTTCCCAATAGCTTTCAAAGTTTTCTGTTACTATTAGTTTTGATGGTGTGAACTCTTCTAGGTAGGTACACCTATTGTAGTATCCATCTAGCCGAGCCTCATTGCTGCATTGGTATGCTTGGCAAATACAATAGTCAAGGTATTTCCCGAGTTCTGCTTTTAGCTCATAGGG
>JAONJW010000136.1 GCA_028377305.1 Prolixibacteraceae bacterium
AAAGCTTTATTGCTCCTTTGTTCTGCATTGGATCTGGATTTAATTATGTATTATCTAATTGTTTTCTTTCTATTTCTTTACGTTGAACGCAAATATATCTAAATTTTTCGTATTACCATCTTTAATATATTACGTTTCCTATCGAATCTCAATGTTTTACGTTATGTTTCTGGATAATTATGTTTTGTTTATGTAGATCTATCACGGCTTCTTGTGCCGTTAGAAAATCACATCCGATAATTCCACATATTTTGAGATCCGTATTTTCGTCATATATCTGTTGAATATGATCTAACATCATCACTGCGACCCTGACATGATAAAATATATCATTACCTAGATCAATTTCTTTTAGATAACCATGCTCTGAATTCATGGTCTCCTCTGTTAGGCCTTTTAGAACGAGCAAACTGTTACCATATGTTATTTCAACCCTCTCTGCATAGTTTCTGTCTACAACACTCGAACTCGCTCCAGTGTCTATTATCCACCAAAGATCTGGTTCTTTGGTGTTTTGACACACAATATGAATGCCATTGTCTTCCAATTCAACTATACGAATAGGAATGATGGTCTTCTTTTTTCTCCAGATCATTTTTTAAAGATAAAAAAAAGAGGATGCAGATGCAATCCTCTTTCTTTATATGTTAATAAAAATAAAATTATTTTTATCCGTTCAAACGATCTAGTACTGCCATAACTTCGCGTACATGACCTTCAGAATCTTTCAATAATTTCATCTCATCATCGTTCAACTGAAGCTCGATAACTTTCTCTACACCATTCTTACCAAGAATTACAGGAACGCCTAAGTAGCAGTTATCAATGCCATACTCTCCCTGTAGTTGCATACACACTGGGAAAACACGTCTTTGATCCTTAACAATAGCTTCTACCATCTGAGCCGCTGCTGATCCTGGAGCATACCATGCTGATGTACCCATTAGTTTCACTAACTCTCCACCACCTTTTTTTGTTCTGTCAACGATAGCTTCTAGCTTGTCCTCTTCGATAAGCTCTGTTACTGGAATACCTCCTACAGTAGTGTAACGAGGAAGGGGTACCATAGTATCACCATGACCACCCATCAATACAGCCTGAATATCTTTAGGAGAAACATTCAATGCCTCTGCTAAGAAAGCACGGTAACGAGCAGTATCAAGGATACCTGCCATTCCGATTACTTTAGTACGAGGTAGTTTCGATGTAATATGTGCTTGATAAGTCATTACATCTAGAGGGTTAGAAACAATAATAATAATTGCTTCTGGTGACTCAGCAATGATGCTCTCTGTCACTTGCTTTACAATACCTGCGTTGGTTTGAATCAAATCATCGCGGCTCATTCCCGGTTTACGTGGTAAACCTGATGTGATAACCACAACATCCGAATCTTTAGTTTTAGAGTAATCGTTCGTAGAACCTACTGTACGAGTATCATAAGTGTTGATAGGTGCTTTTTGCCAAATGTCAAGGGCCTTACCTTCTGCCACACCTTCTTTGATGTCAACGATAACCACTTCGTTAACAATTTCGCGATAAGCTAGTACGTCTGCACATGTAGCTCCAACATTACCCGCTCCAACAACTGTTACCTTCATATCTATTGTATTTTAGGTATTTAATTTATCTTGAAAAACTATACAAATTCACTCAAATCTTTGATGTCAAATATAAAGCAGTTAATTCATTTAAAAAAGAAAACGAACCCTTTTGTATCCGAAAAATTGAAACTTTCGCAACGATTGTTCGAGAACTTAAATTATGCTCTATGGACATGTTTTAGTTGGGGGATATGGATGGAAAAGTTTCATAACCCAATCTCGATATAAGGTCATTGCTCTGATTTATATCCATTGAGGTAATATATCTCAGCTACAATAGTTTGCCTAGGTTATCAAACTTGTTGGTATAGTCTCTGATCGATGTTTTAATAGTTTCTATTGCATCATCTTTTCCATAAGTTTCTGCAATTTCTGAATTACGTTCTTCTCCAGGAATATCTTTATATGTTAAGAAGTAGTGCTTTAGCCTTGAGATAATATTGGCAGGGACTTCGCTTATGTCTTTCATTTTACCATAGATAAAGTCCTCTTTCAATACAGCGATAATCTTGTCATCTGCCTCATTCCCGTCAATCATTCGGAAACCACCAATCGGGCGTGCACTGACTAAGATATCTCCGTGTGAGATCTCTTTCTCTGTCAAGACAATGATATCTAAAGGATCGCCATCCCCATTAATGTTTTCCCTTCCAGTTCTACGACAACATAATTCTCCCAATGTGTCTCCACAATAGGTTTGTGGGATGAAGCCATAAAGTGCTGGTACGTGGTTCGAATATTTTTGTGGTCTATCGATCTTCAAATATCCTGACTCCTTGTCTACTTCATATTTTACTGTATCTGTACTTACTACCTCTATGTAGCAAGTGACTTTTTCAGGTGCATCTTTCCCAATAAATACACCATGCCATGGATGCGACTTATAACGCAAACCCATCAGACGTCCAATAGGATCTGAAAATCTATCTGCCATAACTAACGATTAAATTCTACACACCTACAAAGGTAGAAATTAATCTTTTCTCTAACTCTCTTTTTTAGATTTATAAAACACCTAAAACATTCACCGAATCATCATTTTTTTTTCTTAAAATCAAGACTTAAGCTGAACAATCGATTGTATTTGCACCTCTTTATTCTTTTACGGTATTCTATCAAGATTAGATTAAAAACAAGACAGGAACCTTTATGTAAATTATAAGGTTTTCTATTGATCCCTTCTGAAAAATTATACTACAGTGATAACAACATATCAACGGCTACATGCTTTTTCAAAACAATTTCCATCGTTTGGTTAAGTATCGGAATCATTTCCTGCGATACTTCGCCATATATTAGCTGATACACGTAAAAGAGCAGAAAAGGTTGTGAGAATAATGTGCTGATGTAGTAAAATGAGTGGATAATCATAGGAGTGAATTGATGGCATTCAATGACGTTCCTTTAG
>JAONJW010000137.1 GCA_028377305.1 Prolixibacteraceae bacterium
GTTTATTTGCTTATTAATAAAATCAAAATAATTATTATATTTGCTCATAATGTGGATGTAGAATTGTACGTTTTACTGTCATTTCATCTATTTTATTTAATATAGATTAAGGCTTGGTTGATGTGCTGTTCATCTGACAGAAGTATTATTTAAATTAAATAATATAAATCTACTGAAGTCGATTTAATATGCACTAAACATCAGGTTATTGAGGTATTTCATATATCCAATACTTTAAATAACTTTCCGAAGTTAGGTATTTGGATATGAGCTTTATCACTGATATTAGTAGTGCCTTAGCTAGTTTTAGAGCTATAGTTTGCATTGTTATTTCTGTGTTTAAAGTTAATACTATTATTCCAATATAGAGGAGGGGGATTCTTTACATCCTATGATGTGATCATCCCAAAGTTGCATGTATAGTTCAATTGAAATTATTTTCATACTACAACCTTCGTTTATCCACATATTTTATGGAACCTAGCAATCTAGGTTCCTTTTTTATTCGTTGTATTTTCTATCTATGATATATCCAGATTGGTTTAAGATTAAAGGTTATCCTCATATTGGACTTCCGGTTACAATTAAGGATTTTAAGTGGATTAAAGAGTATGTTACTTCAGAGGAAAAGGTTAATAACCATTCATTCCTACCATTATTACATATGCAATCTAAGGTAAGGCAATATAGAAAGCAGTATGATGTCAACAATGGAAAGTTATTATATGGAGGATTACGAATAGCCAAAGTAAAAAAAAGAAATTTACATTATGCGTCACATTTAGATGCTTTGATTTATAGTTATTATGCAGAAAAGTTAGGAGTAAAGTATGAAAATTATATCGAGAAATATAATTTAAATGACGTGGTGTCAGCTTATCGAAAGATTCCTACCAAGAATAAGTCAGAGGTTAATGATAGAAAGAAAATTGCAAATAAGTGTAGTATACATTTTGCTAAAGATATATTTATAACGATTAAAGAGTTTGTTACAAAGAATAATGAAGCATGTGTTATTGCGTTTGATATAAAAGGATTCTTTGATAATTTAGATCATCAATACTTGAGAAGAAGACTCGAAGAAATTGTTGGTGTAGATGAAAATCAAAAACTACCTAAAGACTGGTTTCATATATTTAAAAGTATTACACGATATAGGTATGTTGAAAAAGAAGTTCTATTTTCATTTTTCCACAAACAATTGGTTGTAAGAAAAAAGAAGCACAAAAAAACTGTAGCTATAAGATTCTTTTGTAATCAAAGAAAGATAACATTCGATTATAATGACAAGGATAAATATTGTGATTATGATTTGAAACATGATGATTGTATTTTGTGTAAGAGAAATTTACGAAAGAAACGGATTTCAAGTCAGTATAATTTGAAAAATGAGAATGTCATTGCTTATTGTTGTAAAAAAGATTTTGTACACGCATGTAAATATCAAGGTTTGTCGCAACATGTTAAAAGAAATATAAATCCCAATGGGGAACCTTCGAAATTCGGTATTCCTCAAGGAACACCTATTAGTGCAGTTTTAGCAAATTTATACATGTCTGTTTTTGATAAGGTCGTAAAACAATATTTGGATGAAATCGGTGGAGTCTACAGACGATATTCTGACGATATGGTTGTTGTTTGTCCTGAAGGTTACAGAGAAAGTGTTATTAAATTATTTAATAAAGAGATCCAAAAATGTAAGCTGAAGATACAAGACAAGAAAACGCAAATTTTTAGATTTGAAAACACAAGTGATGGAATAATAAGGTGTGCCCAAATATATCGTGAGCAAATAAATTGTAATAAGAATCTTATTTATCTTGGTTTTGAATTTGATGGAGAAAAATGTTTAATAAAGAGCGGTGCAATATCAAATTATTATAGAAAAATGCATGCTTTTATTAGGAGAAGTGAAGTGTTTCGTGATAGAGATAGACGATTTTTGTCACAAGAAGAAATTGAAGAAAGAAAACGAGGTGAAATATATTATCATAAAGTATATAAAAGGTATTCCTATAAAGGAGCAAAAAGTGGATTGATTTTTAGAAAGCAAGAGAATGGAGAATATGTTCGAACTAAAATTCAACGTTGGGGAAACTTTTTATATTATATCAACAAAAGTGAATCTATTCTTGGCGATCTTGCAGGAAAGGATAAAAGAAAGCGTATTGGACGTAAGCATATTAAAATTGGAGAGATAAAGAAACCAATCAGTAGAATATCAGGGCAGGGGAAAAAGCATTGGTCTATTTTAGTTTGTCGATTAAATAAAGCTTCTTATAATGGTTTTATAAATATTATTCGTAACAATAGGAATTTTAGCAGCAAAGTGAATAATCTCTGTTGTCAAATAGATAAGACTTTGTGTGATATTGCTAAAAATCAAAATAATAAGTAGTCTAAGAATTTATGCTTAATTAGTCAAAAAATAGTTTAAGTTCTGATTTTTTCCAACCAATAAAATGGTATAGAGCAGGTAATTTTGGATTTAGTATTCCCTTCGTACTAATTTATAAGTGTACCGTGCGTGTTAGTGGGTGGGGAGAGAGACGCGAGTATCGCGCCTCTACTTGATGATGGTTATTTGCGGTGGCGGCCGAAGAGGAAACACATGACGTAGGCGAGGTATTCGGTGAATTTGTCGAGGGTGGGAGCTGGTAGATCGAGCTTGTGACCGAAGAGACAGGTGAAGAGGATGATCAGGATGACCAGTTCGTGGATGTTACGATCAAGGAAGCCGGTGGTGTCAGATTGGTTGGCTTGGTTGTTACGGTTACGCGCGTCTTGCTTGTCGGCGGTGGAGGTGTTGTTGATGATGCGGTCAGTAAGGTGACGCGCTGTACGGGTAATATGTTTGATGTTTTTCATGATATTGTTTTTAATGAAGCCATTAGGCTGTAAATAACCACTAAGGAATTATAGCCACGGATTTAACGGATTAGACGGATCTCCACGGATC
>JAONJW010000138.1 GCA_028377305.1 Prolixibacteraceae bacterium
ACTTTGCAAAGGCTTTTGGCGTGACCAGTGATTTCGGAAACATCGCTTTCATCAATAAAGCTCGTGTCGAAGGTCTTCGTGACTATGGTACATCGATCTCTCCTTTTAATAGTTTCCTTTTGGCACAAGGCTTAGAGACCCTGTCCCTGAGAATGGAACGTCATGTAGAAAACACTTTGGCTTTGGCAAAATGGTTTGAGAGGCATTCAGCTGTAGAAGCAGTAAACTACCCAAGCCTGCCTAGCAGCCCAGATCATGAATTGGCAAAGAAATATCTACCCAATGGCGCAGGTGGTGTATTGACTATAATTGTAAAAGGGGGACGTGATGCTGCCAAGAAAGTGGTAGAAAATGTAAAGTTAGCACAACACTTAGCCAATGTAGGCGACACAAAAACATTGATCATCCAACCTGCAACGACAACACATCATCAAATGGATGAAGCTGCTCAATTAAAAGCCGGGATACACCCAGCAATGTTACGTATCTCAGTAGGTATTGAACATATCGAAGATATTATTGCGGATTTCAAACAAGCATTAAGTGTCTAATTAATACTAACTTACAATGCATCTCCAAAGGGAGATGCATTATCTAACTGATTTTCAGAATATATTATTATATTTAAAATGGATACATTCCCCTGTAGATTTTGGAATAACATTTTTCATATTCAAAGAATAAACTTTTTAAATTAATATCCTGATGGGATAGTCCATCTAAATACAATAAAAAAAACAAAATGCCTTTAAAAGTACCCAATGGACTCCCTGCAATATCACAATTAGAGCATGAAAATATTTTCGTGATGAATGCGCAGCGTGCAGAAAGTCAAGACATTCGAACCATGCGCATTGCAGTTGTTAATCTGATGCCTGTAAAAGAGACAACAGAAACAGACTTGTTGCGTCTTCTTTCAAACACTCCCTTGCAGGTAGAGATTGATTTTATTCGTCTTGAAACCCATCACTATAAGAATACTAGTGAGAACCATCTAGATAATTTCTATCGTCCATTCAGTACCGTAAAAGATCAAAAATATGATGGCTTAATTGTCACAGGCGCTCCCCTCGAGCATCTGCATTTCGAGGAGGTTGGTTATTGGAATGAGATCAAAGAGATTTTCGACTGGTCAAAAGAACATGTAACGAGTAGTATGTTTATATGTTGGGCATCTCAAGCCGCACTTTACCACTTCTATGGGTTGGAGAAATATCCTCTTGCTAAAAAAATATCTGGAGTATATTCTCACACTTTGACTTGTCCAGCCCATCCTATTTTAAGGGGCTTTGATGATGTATTCTATATTCCACACTCTCGGAATAGTGAAGTGAGAGCAAAAGATATAGAAAGATGTAATGAATTGGAACTTCTATCAACCTCTCCAGAAGCAGGTGTTTATATGGTCATGTCAAGAGATAGTCGACAGCTTTTTGTATCGGGACACGCCGAATATGCTCGAGTAACATTAAAACATGAGTATGATAGAGATCAATCTAAAGGATTAAACCCTGAGATTCCTCAAAATTATTTCCCCGATAACGATCCGACACAGCCTCCTCAAAAGATCTGGGCATCTCATGCTCATTTGTTATTCTCTAATTGGCTTAACTACCATGTATATCAGCTCACGCCATATATATGGAGCTAACGAGATCTTGAAAATGCATAGACACATGATCAACCTTTATACTGTAATATCACAATAAAATATAGAAGCATCAACCATTGAATTAATACCAAAAAAACAATTTAACAAGATTGTTGTTAATTGTATGAAAACCTTTAACACATTTATACATGATAAAATCAATCTTATTTTCAAGTGAAAAAGGAGGAAGTGATCTAGCTCTATTACTTCTAAGAATAGCATTGGGTGGCTTGATGATAACACATGGATGGGCAAAATGGGATTCTTTTGACACCCTAGTTGCCAAAGGGCAATTCCCAAACATTATTATATCTGTAAAGTTCTCTCTTATCCTTGCCATATTTGCAGAGTTCTGCTGTTCGGTTTTAATTATCATAGGAGCATTCACACGCATAGCGACAATTCCACTAATATTCACCATGTTAGTAGCAATACTAGTAGTCCATTTAGGGGATCCGATCAGCGCTAAAGAGATGGCAATTCTTTATCTAGTTGGTTTCACTTCGATTCTTATCATGGGACCAGGCAAACTATCCATTGATGCCATGATCAAAAAATAATAATTAATAATCCAAGATAACAAGAGAGGCTCCAATAATTGAAGCCTCTTCTATTTTATGACACATCACCATCTTATACCAATGGGAGTCCTTTTAGCAACAACTCCTTCAATCTTTTTATATCTTCTTCCTTTAAAAATATAGCCGTACCAAAATATACTTCCCAATAGCTAGCATTAGGTCTATTCAGTTTATACTTAAAATGAACACCAACCGAAAGTCCATAATCTGTCACATAATCAAAAAATTGCTCATTACCAGGAAAGACCGGAAGAAACGTCTTCTCTATATATTCAAGTAAATCGATCAATTCAACCAACGCTTTTCTGTCCATATAGTAAGTATAACTATAATAGTGATTTTCAAACACCATTCGTAGATACTCACAATCCATCTATTACAGATATTGGGAACATGCTCCCATTCGTCCTGGGCATTTTGGCATTCGTAATGATCGATATAAGTTGGCATTTTATTATGGTGTGCCAATGGATAAAGACTCCAAAATAGCTAGGAGTATTCCTCAGTGGGAGTTCTATGATTTGGTTAAAGATCCTAAAGAGCTTTATAATGCCTATAATGATTCAATCTATCAATCTACTATCAAGGAGATGAAGCATGAATTAATTCGTTTGCGTGAAGAGTTAGGG
>JAONJW010000139.1 GCA_028377305.1 Prolixibacteraceae bacterium
GTCAAGTTCTGTTGAAAACCTTGTTTTCCTGTCATACAGAAAAGACAGTTCATTTTACAACCAACTTGAGAAGAGACACAAACCGTTTTTCTGTCGCCATCTGGAATCATCGCAGTCTCAATGTACTTATTTCCTTCCACTTGGAAGAGATACTTTTTGGTGCCATCGACACTCTCTTTTCTATCGGTATAAGAGTCAAGTCCAATATCATATTTATCCTCAAAGGTTTGTCGTGCCTTCTTGGACAGATTAGTCATTTGATCAAAAGAAGTGACATCTTTTTTATACAACCACTCTGCTAGTTGTTTAGCTGTAAACTTTGGAAAACCATGCTGAGCTACAATCTCTTGAAGTTCAGACAAAGTCTTACCATATAATCGTTCCTTTATGTGATTCTGATTTTCCATTATTCTCTAACAAATAAACTTAATAGATAAAGATTATGAGATCTTTATGATACAAAGATAGCTAAAGTATAAGAAAAAGAGCGTTTTCTCTCTTTTCATTCCTTTGTAACTATCAGTATTTGATAAAATGAAACATTTTTTTCGAAAAAACAGACATCTATAATTTTTCTTAATAAGACAATTATCGCTAATTTTGGGGAAGTCAAAAGTATATGTCAATGAAAAACTATACCCAAATAGTTCGTAATCTAGCAGTAAAGCTGCTCAAATTGCCGATCTATTTCTATCGAAGTGTAATATCTCCAATGAAGCCACCTTCGTGTAGACACACACCGACTTGTTCGGCATATGCATTAGAAGCACTCACAAAACATGGTCCAATAAAAGGGCTATATTTAACTATAAAGCGTTTGAGTAAATGTCACCCTTGGGGTACACATGGCTATGACCCTGTACCTCCAGCAAAAAAGGAAAAGTAAAATCTCCTATTATTGAGAAAAACATTATTCTTTAGAACAGCATTTCTGAAAACATCAACTGAAGACAGACTAATGAAGACGATATATATATTTGCAATTATTCTATCCATCACCTTCATCACGGGGTGTAAACCAAATAAGAGAGTCCAAGAAGTAAGCCGTTCTAACACTAAACCGATTCTTTATGTTAGTATTCAGCCTTTAAAATATTTTGTGGACCAAATTGTACATGATCGTTTTAATGTTAAGGTGTTGGTTCCCCCTGGGAGTAGTCCGGAGACTTTTGCACCTTCATCCAAACAAATAGCTTACTTAGAGAATTCAAAAGCGTTCTTTAAAATTGGATCTCTAAACTATGAGGAGAAATGGGGTAATGAATGGCAAGTTTCACACCCTCACACTGAACTAGTGAACTGTAGTGTCGGCATCCCCAAACAATCACTTGCACATAAACATGGAAACCACTACCATTATGGTACAGATCCACACATATGGTTAGCTCCCAAATCTGCGCTGACTATTGCAACCAATGTTTATGAAGGGATCTTGCAGTTTGATCCTGCAAACAAAAGTTTCTATTACAAAAATTACAAAAAACTATTATCCACTATTGATGAAGTAAAGAATAACTTAGATCTGATGTTTGCGAATCACACAGGTCAAGCATTTCTTATTTTTCATCCTGTCTTAGGATATCTATCGACTGAATACAACCTTCAACAAGAAGCTATTCAGTTTGAAGGTAAAGACCCTTCTCTAAAGCAGCTCACAAAATTTGTAACGTTAGCAAAAAAGGAGAAAATCAAATCTATTCTAGTTCAGAAAGAGTTTAGTTCATCAAGTGCCAAAATTATTGCGAAAGAGATAGATGGAAAGATTATTGTTATTGATCCTCTTGGCTATAATTGGCCTAAGATTATGATAGATATAGGAAAAGCAATTTCTGAACCAAATTCATAGAAGACCAAAATTTATTACATTGGAAAAAAAGGATAAAAGATTATTACTTGAGCTTAACAATGTATCTTCAGGATATGAAGGAAAGACCATTATCAATGATATCAACCTGAAGGTCTATGATAATGATTTTACAGCAATCATAGGTCCCAACGGAGGAGGAAAGACCACGTTAATAAAAACTATCGTAGGCCTTATATCTCCATCCAAAGGAGATATAAAATGGAATACCAATTCGGATCAGAATATTTTCGGTTATCTTCCACAAATTAATCATATCGATCGTTCTTTCCCTATATCTGTTTTAGATGTAGTTTTATCAGGAAAACTATCGACCAACAATCTCTTGAAACGTTTTAGAAGCAATACAAAGGAAGAGGCACTATCACTTTTAAAAGAGATGGGGGTGGCCGAAAATGCCAAACAGAGTATTGGAAAACTTTCGGGTGGTCAATTACAGCGGGTTTTTCTATGTAGGTCACTTATAAACAACCCACAACTTCTCATATTAGATGAACCGAACACTTATGTTGACACAATATTTGAGCAGGAGTTATATGAGAAACTTAGTCTACTAAATAGACGAATGGCAATTCTCATGGTATCCCATGATATAGGTACAGTTACGAGGTATGTCAAACAGGTCGCATGCGTCAATAAAACACTACATTTTCACAGTATGAAGAAAATGGATCATTATGAAAATTGTCCTGCCTCTTTTCTTTATCACAGTAATGCCCCATTAACAATACTTAAAGACCATAAAGAGATATCTCAATCATGATAGAACTTTTTTCATATGACTTTTTCCAAAATGCACTGATTTCAGCAATCCTAGCATCTATATCATGTGGAATTGTTG